>JBDSBK010000302.1:0-5964 GCA_039921645.1 Dokdonella sp. | reverse complement strand
GCATCAGCGAAGTCCTTGCGGCCATGGGTTGCTTCATTGCTCAACGGAAAGCAATGGCCACGGGGGACAAGGGAGTCACGGGTCGGAGCGGACTGACCTGGCAGTCTCGATGGTGGACTCGCGCGATCGCAGCCGGAGGCCCGCCAAAACGCGCGGCTCATGCGAGTAGAGAACCTATAAAACTGGGGTCAGAGTGCACTTTCGGTATAGGAATGAAACTGGGGTCAGAGTGCACTTCCAGTTCCGCCTTCAGAACACGCGCAACGCCATGTTGGAAAAGTCGACTCTGACCCCAGTTTCCCATGTGCCAACCCGGTGCGCTATGTCGCTCCCGCGTTGTCGCAGCCGAGGAATCGCGATTCGCCCGCCCGCTCGATCGACTCGCCACCGTCAGCGTGCCCGCGTGCGTCAAAGGGGTCGGCGGAACCCTGCGTTTCAAACGGACAATTGCTCCGACTCTCCATCGCGCGTATCGCGCTGTAAACCTGCAAGATTCGGCAGGTCGAAAATCGTCTGCGCCGCCGCTAACGTGAACATCTTCTATCGGGATAGATTAAAGAGCGTCCCGTGATGGCGTCGGATCTCGAATGCGTTGGAAAATTTGCTGCCGGACTCTTCTTCGGACTCGCACTTTTCACTCCACCCCCTGCGCTGGCGAGATCGGACTGACCGTTACGATGTCGCCCGACGCGGCGCGCGTCATCCGCTACTGGAGACGAGCAAACGGGTTGCTTCAGCCGCCGCCGGCGAACGGCTCGGCGACAGCATTCTGGCCCGTGCCGCGCGCAACTACTTCTATCGTGAAAGCTGTCAAACAAGAGGGTGCGAGACTCAATGGCAGGGAAGAGCAGCGGTCGCTCCCGCGCCGCAACGATGACGACCGCATACGTCACTGCGGGTCAAAAGGGACTGAGCATCCGTCAAAGAGGACGCAGCAACTAGGCGTTTCAAACAGACAACGACTCCGTCTCCTTTTTGTCAGAGCGGCATGCCGCGACGCGCATCGCTTGGCGCAGGCAACTTTTGACTATCTCCGTCCCCATCGATTCTCGAGAACTCAACGGCCCACGCCCATAGCGATGAAACCACGCCTGTAAAACATTCCGCAATGTGAACAGTTAACTTTGTATAGTTGCGCGATATTTGCGTGGGAAGAAAAAATACGACGATGTTTCACGTGAAATAAATCAACTTAAAGGAACGTACATGATCATGAAATCCGTCCTCTCCGTCGCAGCGGCGTGCCTCCTCTTTCCCTTAGTCTCCAGCGCCGCGCAAGACATTCCAGCCGGCTGGAAGAATATTTCGCCGGGCGTGTACGAAGAAACTGACGTCAATGGAATCGTGACGCGTACGGCTATGGGCACCGAGGGCGCTCAGTACGACAGGGCGCGCATTGGCAAGCAGGTTCGGGACTTGAGTGACAAAGTGGCTAGGAATACCGCAACCATCGGCGACCTCGACGCTATGCGAGACCTTCGGCTCGCTCTGGAAAATATTCCAGAGAAAGCGGCGATGTCCATCCAGCCGAAGACGACCACGTCCGGCTCCCTCTGCAACGGCGGCTTCAACTACGCGTTCGATTCGCACTTCGTCATCGGCCTTGCCGGCGGATCGGCAATTGCGCGCGTCGCCTTCGGCATTCCCAATTTCGGGCCGCCCGCGACGGTTTCGTCTATCACCCAGTACAACACGGCCAAGTTGACGCCGATAAGCGGGTGGGGAGCAGCAGTCACCTCCACCCATTCGATCGCCACGACCGGGATCGATCCGAGCGCGCTGGCGGACTGGCACGCGCCGGATATCGGTAACTTCGGGCCCATCACGTCGACGAAATGCTCGGGATCGACAAACGCGTACATCTCGCTGTCATCGTTGGACTGTACCGGCGGCACGGCATACATATCGCAGACGAAGACCTATCCAAGTTGCGTCACGTCTCCTTGACGGCGAAGGCGGCCTGACCGCCCCGCTTTTTCCCTACGGATAGGGACAACGAAGCCGCGGAACTGCGGCCTTTTTGTTGCCCTTCGAGCCTCTCTTTCAAAACGATTGCCGCGGACGCTCCACCGAGCCGCGATTCATCGCGAAAAAAACGCGACCATGCGACTCTTGCTGGCGACAGAAATTCCTCAACTTTTTGCCGATCAAGCCTGAATCGTCAAGCTCGCGCCCTGACTGTTTGCGCTTCGACCTCAAATACAAATACCCAGGCATCGAAACCGGGGTCAGAGTGCACTTTCCTCAATGCTCCGCGGTTTCGATGGCCTGCCGATTTTCCCCGGTCCTGCACGACGAACTAGCTGCGCTTCGATCGCGGCCCGAAACCGCCCGCTTCCGTATGCATGCTGACGCTGGAGATGCGCAGCGAATCGGGGCCTGGTGTAATTTTCCTGCGCGGTTGCCGTTGGTTTCCAGCAGGGCTTTCGGGCGCATCTGATTTCGGATAGCGCGGCTTCGCTGCAATCCCGGTCTTCATTCTGGCGAGCGCAAAGGCGCTGTTCGGCCGCATCCACCGGGGCGCCCGCCCATTTCTCCCTGAGCCTGTTGCTTGCCCGAGTAGAAAGTATTTGGCCCCTGCGGTCTCGAGTTCTCGTGGGCATGGTCAATTCCGCCGCCTTGAGATCGCCATGGTTCGCAAGCATTTCACCCTTGCCTGTGCTGTCCTGCTTGTCGCAGCTGTTGGGTCAAGCCTCGCCATCGCAGCCCCTTCGTCGTATCGAGCCGACTTCGGACCCGAGTTTTCCCAGGGCGCGTTTCTTGGGATAACGTCGGATCACACGATCGGCATCGACGGCTATGCCATCGCCGCTGATCGGAAAGGTCGATTGCTGGTGGCGACGGAATGGAGCACCAGCAACGTCCTGGGAAACCAATGTGCCGTGACGCGCTATTCAAAAAACGCGCGCATTCTCGACATGGATTTCACCGGTAGCGGAGCAACCGGAAGCCTGGAAGGAACCCAGCGCGTGACATTGGGTTTGCCGGGAACGAGTTTTGACCACTGCACATCGCTGGCTGTGGATTCGTCGTCCCGACCCGTCATCGGCGGCTACGCAAACACCCTTGGGGGCACACCCAAGTCGTTCCTGATCCGACTGACGGACTCGGGTTACGACACCGGCTTCGGGAACAACGGTCGCTTCCGAATCGATACCGCGGCAAGTACATTCCTGACGGCGGAAACCCGCTTCACCGACATCCGCGCAACCTCGGCCAGCCGGACCCTCGCGTGCGGTTTCGTCCAGCGCCCCGGCGGGCGCAACATGCTGATCGCCCGCATCCTGAGCAGCGGTTCGCTGGACACCGCCTTCAACGGCACCGGCTACAACGAGATCGCGTTCGACACCGGCGGCAGCAACGATGACGAATGCACGCGCGTGATCGAGCAGCCCGACGGAAAGATCGTGGTGGTCGGCAATGTGTCGACTTCGTCCAATGGGAGCGGAATCGGTGTCAGCCGGCTCCTCTCGAATGGCGCACTCGATACGAGTTTTTCCAGCGATGGAAAATACGTCGTCGGCAATACATCGCAGATCTCGGTGCCATCGGTCACCGACGTCGCCTATGACACCACGCGAGCGCGCTACCTGATCGCCTCAACACTGATCAGCTCGACCTTTGATCCGACAGCGCTGATTGTCGCCGTTCGGGATAGTGCGGGCCTCGACACCTCTTTTGGCGACGCCGGCCGCTTGGCGTTTCGCTTTTCATCACTCGGCGGGCGGGCGGCTGGCGGCACCAGTCTGCGTCGGCTGCTGCTTCAGGACGACGGTGGTTTCTATGTCGCCGGAACGCACGACAATACCGGCAGCGACGCGATTGACTATGGCGCGAACGATGCGGCGATTGCGCGCTTTCTCGCCAACGGCACGGTGGATACCCGCTATTCCGTTGATGGTGTCGCCTACTACGGCACCGATTCACCAAGCTACAGCAAAGTGCCGGAAAATCTGCGCACGCACATCGGCGATACGCTCAAGGACGCCATGTGGTACGACGGCAGCGTGGTGTTTCTGACCGACACCAATCGTTTCCCCGCCGGAAACTACGGGGGCAAGGAAAACGATCTGGGACCCTCCGCACCGATGGTCAGCGCGATCGTCACCGAGTCGCTGTTCTCGGCTGATTTCGATTTTGATGGCTTGCCGGAACCTGAGACGGAGCCGCCGCTGATTCCCGTTCCGAACAATTTCGGTCACTACTGCAGCGCTCACCAGCCGGGCAATGGCACCGTATTTGGATTGGGCGCACTCGGCTACGACAGCGATCCGTGCCAGGCGATGCTGAACCAGAATCCTGCGCTGGTCATCGATCGAGACGGCTTGTGGTCGCTGAACGGGAAAAACAACGCGATAGCGACATGCAGCGGAAACTTCATTGCGCTGGAAACCGGCAATGGCTCGGCTCCGCTCAATGCCATTTTTGCGGATACGGCGGGCCGTACCTATTGTGTCTTCACGATCTCACCGCAAAACCTCCCGGTGTTCGACCGCCCCTACACCGGAAACCACTTGCCCGCCGATCAGCCCGCGCAATCGTTCAACCACAACGGCGACAACCTGGACGGAATCAATGTTTCGGAATTCGGGCAGACACCGGTAAGCGGTCACCTCGATGCGCACAATATCGATCTGTTTGGCAGGCAGCGTTGCTACAAAAGTGGGGGCACGCACGTGGTCACCGGCGGTGTCGACGAGGTGGCCTCGGACATCGGCATTCAAAACGACCGTCAGGTGCTATCTGTTGCTGTTGGCAGGGTAGCCTCCGCCGTGCCGCGCTTGGTCACTCTCTTTACACCGACCGGCAATGATCCGTGGCAACGCGAAGTGTTCGTGCGCCACCATGTCGGCCTCGGCCGCTACAGCGAACAGTTCACAACCTATTACGCGCACATGTCCAATACCGCCGTGCGGCGCGGCGATGTGATTGCCGCCGGGACCGTTCTCGGCCAGGTAGGTGACACTGGCGCAGCGAACCCCGGCCCTGGCCAGCCACACGCGTATCACCTGCATCTGGGTGTGATCCGCAATCGCAACCTCAACTTCGCCGGCACGTTCGAATTCAAATACGCTGATCGGGAAAACTTCGAGTACCACAAATACATTAGTGCAATGAATCCCTGGGGCTGGCGAGCGCCGAATGGCGCAATCGATCCCTGGGCGTGGCGGTTCCGCGATTTTGATAACTCCGATACAGGGGTCTGGAGCATCAATCTCTGGAAGACAAATGAGGAGCCGACCATCAATTGATACGCCCTCGAACGAGAGGCGCGCTCGCCATGGCCCGCATCGGGACCCGAATCGGGGCCAGGTGCAATTTTCCTGCGCGATCGCGAGTGAGCCGAATTTTGTCCGCCTCCTGTCGCGTTGCGGCTGTTTGAACGTCACGGTTCGAAACATGCCGTCGCGCGCAGGCGGCGGCGAAAGGACTACCAGCGCGCGTATTACACCGAACAGGAGAATCCGGCGCGAGCCCGCTCCTTCGTCATCTACATCGACGCGGAAATGCGCGGCAAACGAACCTTCGTGAAAACCATTGCACCGGCAACGAGCCGGGAAGATCAGGATGCGTATAGCCTGACGGTTGAATCAGCCATCCAGTAGTACGTGTCCCGGTACTGATCGGAAACCGGCGGAGGAAGATTATCGACGCTATCTCCGTGGATTGCAGGAGGCGGCGCTCCAACAACAGTGCCGGATCCATGCCTGCGTGCTGATGACCAATCACGTGCATCGGCTGGTGACGCCCGCCGACGCTCGTGGCGTTTCGCGGATGATGCAGATGCTGGGCACCCGGTACGTCAGCTGGTTCAACCGTCGGTACCGACGAACGGGCACGCTGTGGGAGGGCCGTTTCAATTCCAGTCTGGTCGATAGCGAGCGCTACCTGCTGACGTGCTATCGCTACATCGAGATGAATCCTGTTCGTGCCGCGATGGTGAGTTGCCCTGCCGAGTACGCG
>JBDSBK010000301.1:0-4543 GCA_039921645.1 Dokdonella sp. | reverse complement strand
TCAGCGATGACCGTCGATGTCGATGAAGCGCAGGAACTCCGCACGCGTGCGCGCGTCCTCGCGGAACGAGCCGAGCATCTGGCTGGTGATCATCGACACGCCGGTCTTGTGCACGCCGCGCGTCGTCATGCATTGATGGGTGGCATCGATCACGACGCCGACGCCACGCGGCTTCAGCACCATGCCGATGCAGTGCGCAATCTGTGCGGTGAGTTTTTCCTGCACCTGAAAGCGGCGCGCGTACGCATCGACGACGCGCGCTAGCTTGGAAATGCCGACGACCTTGTCGGTCGGCAGATAGCCGACGTGCGCGCGCCCGATGATCGGCGCCATGTGGTGTTCGCAGAACGATTCGAAATGGATGTCGCGCAGCACGATCATCTCGTCGTAGCCCGCAACCTCCTCGAACGTGCGCGCGAGGTATTCGGCCGGGTCGATCGCATAGCCGGAAAACCAGTCGCGATAAGCCTCGGCGACGCGCTTGGGTGTGTCGATCAGACCCTCGCGCGCCGGATCTTCGCCGGCCCAGCGCAGCAAGGTGCGGACGGCATCCTCGGCCTGCGACTGACTGACGGCAGGTTCCTTCGTCTTCTTCGTGGCTTTCTTCGGCGAGCTCATCGTGGCGGCATACGGTGGACAGACCGGCAGTCTAGCAGTCCCCCGTGCACGCGTCGGACGGTTCAATTCGCGCGCGTACGTCGCGCCGGTTTCGTTTCGATCGGCGCAAGCACCCATGACAAGGCGATCTGTTTGTTTCTGCGCGTGCCGCGTGGGCTGTGCAGCAAATCCATCAGGCGCGACAGCAGGCGATTGATCTCGGCGAGTTCCGCCGGGCCTACCCAGCCCTTGCCGCGCGCGGCCCACAATTCACGCTGCGGGCCTTCGACAACCGCACCGGGATCGGCCAGTGCGCGTGCGAAATCGCGACCGGTGACGCGCAGTACGCTCGCCGCGACGCGTCCGACCGCTTCGGCGTTCGCGGTGTCGCCCGGCTGATAGTGCAGGCGCAGACGATCGCCAGTGCGCGAACGCGAGCGATAGAGGCGGCCTTCCGTGCCCGTTTCCTCTTCGATCAAACCGCCATCCGCGAGCTGACGCAAATGGTAGTAGAGGCCATCCGCGGGACGCCCCAGTTGCTGCGCGAGTTCGGCCACCGAGATGGCGCTGCCATGCGCCTCCAGCGTATCGACGATCTCGATGCGCGCCGGCGAGGCAAGCAGGCCGATCTCCGCTGCATCTTCGACGACAGCGCGCTTCTTCCGTGCCATTGGTTGGCTTGCCTTTGTTGAAATTATACGTAATTATTCAAACAACGCAGGCGTTGCGCAAGTGCGCCATCGATCGATCGACGGAGAACCACGATGTCCAGACATGCATTCGCGATGGCGCTGTTCGCCCTCGCGTTCGGCGTCCACGGCGCTGCGCGCGCAGACGAAGCGACCGACCTGTTCGCGCGCAGCAAGGCCGCGAGCGGCGGCGCACATTGGGACACGCTGAAAAGCGTGCATTCGCGAGGTGCACTGAGCGCCGGCGGCCTCAACGGACCGTTCGAGGCCGTGCAGGAGCTGTCCAGCGGTCGTTCGTCCGATCACTACACGCTCGGCGCAGTCGAAGGCGCCGAAGGCTATGACGGCAAGCTCGCCTGGCAGCGCGATCCGGGCGGCGAGGTCGCCGCACTGGATGCGCCCGAGGCGAGGCAGCGTGCGCGCAGCCAGGCCTGGCTCGACGCGCGCGGCTACTGGTATCCGCAGCGCATGTCGGCGACGTACGGCAAGGTCGAGTCACGCGAACTCGATCACAAGCGCTATGACGTCGTGGTGGCGACCCCCGCAGGCGGCGATTCCGTCATCCTGTGGTTTGCAGCGGACACCCATCTGCTTGCGCGCGTTGTGCAGAAGCAGGGAGCCGACGCCACAACGACGGTGTTCGACGACTGGCGTGATGAGGACGGCATCCGCTGGCCGTTCCACTCCGTCAATGACGTCACCGACGCCGCGGGTCGCACCGATCCGCGCAGCCGCAGCGAGGTGCGCATCGAACATGTCGCATTCAATGGTGCCGTGACCGATGCGGATTTCGCGATGCCGGCGATGGTTGCGACCGCGCATATCGATGGCGCCAGCGGGATCACGCGCGTTCCATTCGATCTCGTCAGCAATCACATCTACGTCGATGGTTCGATCGACGGAAAATCCGCGCGTTTTCTTGTCGACACCGGCGGCGCGAACCTGCTGACGCCTGCTGCGGCAAAGAAGTTCGGCATCACGGGCGAGGGCAAGCTAGCCGGTCGAGGCGTTGGCGACGACGTCGTCGACGTGTCGCTGGCGCATGCGAACGAAGTGCGCGTCGGCGCTGCGGTACTCGCCAAGCCGGTCTTCGCCGTGATGGACCTCGGCAAGTTGTCCGCGGTCGAGGGGGTGCCCAGCGACGGCCTGGTCGGTTACGAAATGTTCCGCCGATTCGGCGTGACCATCGACTATCAAAGGCATGAACTCGTCCTCGCCGAGCAGGCGAAGTTCGTGCCGCCGCCGGGAGCAAGCGTCGTGCCGTTCGAACTCGCCGATCGCATCCCGATCGTGCAGGGAAGTCTCGATGGTCTTCCGGTGCGGCTGAGCGTCGACACGGGCTCGCGTGTTTCGCTGACCCTGCATTCGCCGTTCGTGCGCGAACACGGCCTCGTCGCGAAGTATCAGGCGGCACCGGAAAGCGTGATCGGCTGGGGCGTGGGTGGTCCGTCGCGTGGACGCCCGGCGCGTTTTGGTTCGCTCACGCTCGGCGGCTTGCCGGTCGCCGACATCGCCGGCGACATGTACACGGGCGACAAGGGCGCGTTCGCCACGCCGGACATTTCGGGCAATCTTGGCGGCGGCGTGCTCAAGCGCTTCACCGTCGCGTTCGACTATGTCGCCAAACGCATGTACCTCACACCCAATGCCGCATTCAATGCGCCGGATGTCTTCGATCGCAGCGGCCTGTGGTTGCTCGGCGACGGCGATGCGCTCAAGGTTTCAGACAGCACGCCGGACAGCGCCGCTGCGCGCGCCGGCTTGCAGGTGGACGACCGCATCCTGTCGATCGACGGCGAGGGCGTTGCGAAGCGCGGCTTGTCCGAGTGGCGCCAACGCCTGCGCGAATTGCCCGCGGGCACCCAGCTTTCGCTACACGTGATCCGCAATGGCGCGGCCGTCAATGCGCACCTCGTGCTCGCCGACCGCATTCCAGCGAAAATGGCAGCGGAAAAGATCACGCAATAAAGATTTGCCCCGATATCGCCGTATCGCGCAGGCAATGCACCTGCGCGATACGGCGGTGTCTCATTCGACCCGGCAGAACGCAGCCTTGAGATAACGCGATTCAGGCACGTGCGCCTGCCACGGGTGATCCGGCCCCGCACCCGTCACTTTCAGCACCTGCACGGTACGGCCTGCGTAAAACGCGGCGCGGCGCAGCATGTCAAGGAACTGGTCTTCGCTGACGAGTCCGGTGCACGAGCAGGTGAGCAGGATCCCGCCACGTTTGACCGCGCCCATCGCGAGCTTGTTCATGTCGAGGTATTTCTTCAGCGCCGGAATCACCTGCTCGCGGTCACGCGTCATCTTGGCCGGATCGAGGATCACCACATCGAACTGTTTCGCGTTGTTCGCGGCAGCATCGCGCAGCCAGTGGAAGATGTCGGCCTGCACGAAGCGGACTTTCACCTTGTTGAGATAGGCATTCTTTTCCGCGATCTGGAGGATTTCCTCGTCGAGGTCGACGCCGACGACGTCGTCCGCGCCGCCGATCGTCTTGGCGTAGATGGCGAACCCACCCGAGTTGCAGCACAGGTCAAGCACGCGCTTGCCCGGGCAGAATTCGGACAGCAGCTTGCGATTGTCGCGCTGGTCGGCAAAAAAGCCGGTCTTGTGCTTGGTGCCCGGCGCGGCATGGAACTGCACGCCGTGCTCGTGGATCACCGTCGGCGGCGGCGATTTCGGAATGGCGCAGTCGAAGCTCTCCTGCTTCTGCACGTGTTCCTCGGCGAACGCGTAGATGTCCGCGTCGGGGAAGTGTTCGAGCAGGCAGCGCTTGATCAGGTCGCGCAGCTTGTACATGCCGGCGGAGAAGAATTCGACGACCACGGTGTTGGCGAACCGGTCGACGACGAGGCCGGACAAGCCATCGCCTTCGGAATGCACCAGCCGGTACGCATCGGTGATCGCGTCGAGCTTGAGCAGATCGCGTCGCAACGCGACCGCGTCGCCGATCTTGCGCGCGAAGAACGCCTCGTCGAGCGCTTCGTCCGGATCGGTCGTCAGAACGCGCAGGGAAATGCGCGAATGACCGTTGTAGAAGCCGCGACCGGCGAACACGCCTGCGCGATCGACGATATCGACGATGGTGCCGGGCCTGGGCTTCGGATCGGGCTTTTCGACCATCTTCTGGAAGATCCAGGGATGGTTCGAGCGGCGTTCGGTTCTGAGCTGGATAAGCGGCAGCGCATCCGCGGGCGGGTGGTTCATCCGCCTATGATAGCGAAGCGCCGTGCTGAAGGTGCCCGCGCAAG
>JBDSBK010000300.1:0-3229 GCA_039921645.1 Dokdonella sp. | reverse complement strand
TCGGTGCCTTCGTGGACGAGTTTTGCGTCGGCGAGCGGCGTACCACGCTTCCATTCCTTGACGATGCGCGGATAACTCGATTTCGTCATCGAGCCGGGGCCGAAATCGGTGCCGACAAGGAGATGGTCGCGATCGATCCAGCTGACCTCGGATTTCGCTTCCGGCAAGGTGAACCCATCCTGCACGAACGCCTTGTCGTGCAGATCGAATTCGCGCACGACCGCAGCATCGCCGCCACCCGGCGACAAAGCGATCAGGCAACGGCGATAGACGGGCTTCAGGCAATCTTCGCCACGCCATATCCAATGCGTGTTCTCGCTCGCGCCGAGCGCATCGAGATCGAGCACGGTTTCCCACTTTGGCTGGCGCTTGGGGTATTCGGTCAGCGTCGTGCGTCGCCACAGGCCACGCGGGTGCGCCTGGTCCTTCCAGAAGTTGTAGTAGTACTGGCCGATTTTGTCCACGCCAGGAATGCGCGCCTCGGAATCGAGCACTTCAAGGATGCGCGAGCGCGCCGCCTCGAATTCCGGCGCACTTGCGAACGCCTTCGTCGTCGCCGCATTGCGTTCTTCAACCCAGGCCAGCGGTTTCGCGCCGTGGGTGTCTTCCAGCCAGAGATACGCATCGTTCGTCGCCATGTCGGTGGCGTTCGTCTTCTTGTGCGCGACCGGCGCGCAGGCTGCGAAGATTGAGAAGAGGGCGAATGTGGTGACGCGTGCCGCGCATGTCAGGCTCATGAAATTTCCGATCGACGGACAAACCCGCATCCTGCGTACGGGCGGTCAGGTTGTCCAGATGCCGCAGGGCTGGATGCCCTAGCCGCCGCTCGGTACGCCCGTGACGATCGCCGTATCCGGCGTGAATTCCGTGCAGGCAACCGCCTGCATCGGCTTCGGCTTCGGCGTCGGCGCACCGTTCGGTTACCTCGGCCGCAATGCCGGCGAAGACACGCTGATCGCGTACGCGATGATCGATGGCGCAACCGTCGCGTCCAATCGGGTGCCGGTGACCTGGACGGTGGGACGACACAGCACCTGCCTCAGCATGGAACGGACGGCGACATCCGGCGACACCGGCAGCGCGACGCATGCGGTGGCGACACTGGTCGATGTGTCCGTCGATGCGCCCGTTGCGATCGCGGGCGCGACGATCGATTTCGCATTGGCGAGCGGATCCTGCAATGCCGTCAGCAACGCCAACGGTGTCGCGACCTGCGACATCGCGCTGGGTGCGGCGGCCAGCGCATCGCTGACCGCGACGTACGCAGGCGACATCGGCTTCCTGCCGGCGAATGCGTCTTCGGTGTTTCATATCCTGTTCGACAGGATTTTCGCCACCGGTTTCGACGGTCCGTAGCGACGCGCACGCACGCCGCGTAATGGCGATGCACTTTTCTGTCGTGCAAAAAGAAACCCCCGAACAGGTCGGGGGTTTCGCTTGAAGCATCGAACGATCGATCCTGCCGCGTGATCAACGCGCGCGAAGCCGTCTTCGCGCGCGTGCGGTGCTCAAAGCAACGGCACCAGCAGCAAGGCCACGATGTTGATGATCTTGATCAGCGGGTTCACCGCCGGACCCGCGGTGTCCTTGTACGGATCGCCAACGGTATCGCCGGTGACGGCCGCCTTGTGGGCTTCCGAGCCCTTGCCGCCGAAGTTGCCGTCCTCGATGTACTTCTTCGCGTTGTCCCATGCACCGCCACCGGTGGTCATCGAGATCGCAACGAACAAGCCGGTGACGATCGTGCCAATCAAAACGCCGCCTAGTACCTGAGCGCCGGCGACGGTGCCGCCACCGAGCCACTTGAAGCCGAACGCGACGACGACGGGCACGAGCACCGGCAACAGCGACGGGATCATCATTTCCTTGATCGCCGACTTGGTCAGCATGTCCACCGCGCGCGAATAGTCGGGCTTGGCGGTGCCTTCCATGATGCCCTTGATCTCGCTGAACTGGCGACGGACTTCGACCACCACCGAACCCGCTGCACGACCGACCGCTTCCATCGCCATCGAGGCAAACAGGAACGGAATCAGGCCGCCGATGAGCAGACCGATGATGACGAGATGGTTGGACAGGTCGAACGTGAAGATCTGCTGCGGATGCTCGACGCCGAGCTTGTGCGTGTAGTCGGCGAACAGCACCAGTGCGGCGAGACCGGCGGAGCCGATTGCGTAGCCCTTGGTGACGGCCTTGGTCGTGTTGCCGACCGCGTCGAGCGGATCGGTGACGCCGCGCACTTCCGGCGGAAGATCGGCCATCTCGGCGATGCCGCCGGCGTTGTCGGTGATCGGACCGTACGCGTCGAGCGCGACGATCATGCCGGTCATCGAGAGCATCGCGGTCGCAGCGATTGCGATGCCATACAGATCGGCAAGATGGTAAGCGCCCCAGATCGCCGCGCAGACGGCAAGCACCGGCCATGCGGTCGACTTCATCGAGATGCCGAGGCCGGCAATGATGTTGGTGCCGTGGCCCGTCGTCGATGCCTTCGCGATGTGGCGTACCGGGCCGTATTCGGTCGCGGTGTAGTACTCGGTGATGACGACCATCGCGCCGGTCAGCACGAGGCCGATGATGGTGCAGCCGAAGATGTTCCATACGCCGTAGCTGCTGTCCGCCATCAATTCCCTGGTGACCGGATAGAACGCGACCAGCGCGAGCACGGCCGACACGATCACGCCCTTGTACAGCGCGTTCATGATCTTGCCGCCCGGACTCACCTTGACGAAGAACGTGCCGATGATCGAAGCGATGATCGACACACCGCCGAGCACGAGCGGATAGAGCACGGCATTCGCGCCCGCCTGTGCCGCCATCACGCCACCGAGCAGCATCGTCGCGATGAGGGTCACCGCGTAGGTCTCGAACAAGTCCGCCGCCATGCCCGCGCAGTCACCGACGTTGTCGCCGACGTTGTCCGCGATCACCGCCGGATTGCGCGGATCGTCTTCGGGGATACCGGCTTCGACCTTGCCGACCAGGTCCGCGCCGACGTCGGCACCCTTGGTGAAGATGCCGCCACCGAGACGCGCGAAGATCGAGATCAGCGACGAACCGAACGCGAGACCGATCAGCGAATGCAGGGCCTGATCCGTGGTGTAGCCGAAATGCAGCAGCCCCATGTAGTAACCGGCGACGCCGAGCAGGGCGAGGCCGACAACGAGCATGCCGGTGATCGCGCCGCCGCGGAATGCGACTGCGAGCGCGGGCGCAATGCCGCCGCGTG
>JBDSBK010000299.1:0-3833 GCA_039921645.1 Dokdonella sp. | reverse complement strand
ATGCGAGTGTCAGCGCCGTGCGCGACAATCCGGCGACGATGGATGCGACCGAGCACTGGCCCGCGTTTGTCGAGCTCGATCATGCGCAGAAGAACAATTTCTTTGCCGAGATCAACCAGGATGATCCACTCGTCACGGTCGCGAACCAGTGTCCCTACAAGACCGATTTCGAGCCGTGGCTGTACGACCGCAGCGCGACGATGTACGCGCTGTACTTCCGCGGCGGCTCGCTGAAAGCGCTGCGTGAAGCGGTGCGCGCATCGGATTTCTATGCGGATCACCTCGACGTGAGCGGCAATTTCACCCTCAAGGGCGTCGACAGCAAGTACGTCTATGCCGAAAACCTCGCCTACACCGCGTGGCTCACCGGCGACACGACGCAACTTTCGCATCTGCCGACCGTGCTCGCCGCGCACGACACGTTCAACGATGTGTGGTCGACCAATCCCGATCGCTTCTGGACCGAGCGACATGCCGCCTTCAAGCTGCTCGCCAACAGCATTGCGTGGGAACTCAGCGGAGGCAGTGCGCAACGCGACAAGGTCAATGCATTGATCGCCGAACTCGTGCGTCACCAGAACGGCGCCAACGGACAGATTCCGCAGCCGCCCGGTTATGTCGACGGTGGCCTGTACCATTTCGGTTCGCAGCACGATTCGGATTGGGACGATGCCTCGTTCGGCGCGTCGAGCTGGATGAGCGTGCTGCTCGTCGACGCGGCGCTGCGTGCCTATGTGACCGCAGAGGACGCGCCGACGGCAAACCTGATCCGGCGTCTCGGCAATTTCCTGCGCGTTGCGACCGTGGACACGGGCGAGCACAGCTACGACACCTACGAAGCGCCGCTCGCGTTGCCGCGTTACGCGATTCTCAGCAATGGCAGCGATGGCCAGCGCAATTACGAGGACATCGAACATGCGCTGGATGTTGCCGCCGGTCTCGCGTGGGCCGGCTATTTCGCCGATCTCGTCGGCCAGCCCGACGCGCGCCTGCGCGCACGCGCGACCGATCTCTACTTCAGCTACGACATTGGCGTGAACTACTGGATCCGCCCGGGCGGCCCGGCCGCGGGGCTCACCGCATTCCGCAATGCGCCGTGGCGCAAGTGGGGTTGGGAACACCGCGCGAGCGTCGGATTCGGTTGGGCGATGCAGGCCATTGGCGATGTGATTTTCGCCAATGGCCTGGATTGAACGAACGGCGCGACTGACTTCCGTCGATCAGCAGCAGCGTCCGCCGCCACCTTTGTAGCGTGCCAGCTGGCGTTCGTTGAAAAACTCCGCATACGTCGGCAAGGCGCGCTCGGGGTGGTGCGCGCGCAGATGCGCGAGATAGTTTTCATAGTCGGGTACGCCGATAATCTGGCGCGCCATGCGCACGCATTGGCGCCAGAGCAATCGTGTCGAATCGACGATCGACGCGTTCATGATGCGACGCCCGCCAGAGCGACGTAAGGCGTTTCGTGCGCGGTCACGACGGCCGATCGCCTTGCTGCTATGGCCGCCCTCAAGCCGAATACGATCACGCAGACCACCAGCAACATGAAGATGGACGCAAGCGTCGCGTCGACATAGTCGTTGGTCAGGATGCGATGCATGTCGTCCATGTTCTTGGCCGGCGCGATCACCTGGCCGCCGTCGATGGCGGCCGAGTACTTGCGCGCATGTGCGAGGAAACTGACCTTGACGTCGCTGCCGAGCACTTTCTGCCAACCCGCCGTGAGCGTGCAGATGACCAGCCATACGGTCGGCAGCAGCGGGATCCACACGTAGCGATCACGCTTCATCTTGATCAGGCAGACGCTGGCGAACGTCAATGCGATCGCCGCGAGCATCTGGTTGGCGATGCCGAACAGCGGCCACAAGGTGTTGATGCCGCCGAGCGGATCGACGACGCCCTGATACAGGAAATAACCCCAGCAGCCGACGCACAATGCGGTCGCGATGAGGTTTGCGGCCCACGATTCGGTCTTCTTCAGCGCCGGCACGGCGAGGCCGACGAGTTCCTGGATCATGAAGCGACCGACGCGCGTACCGGCATCGACCGTCGTCAGGATGAACAGCGCCTCGAACAGGATCGCGTAGTGGTACCAGAAGGCCATCATGCCGTCGCCGGAAAAAAGACCATGGAGAATCTGCGCCATGCCGACCGCCAGCGTCGGTGCGCCGCCGGCACGTGAAAGGATCGAGGTTTCGCCGATGTCCTTCGCCGTCTGCAACAGCACGTCGGGACTGATCACGAAGCCCCATTGGCTGATCGCCAGCGCGGCCGAGTCCGCGGTCGTGCCGATCAATGCGGCGGGCGAGTTCAGCGCGAAGTACACGCCCGGTTGCAGTACGCATGCGGCGATCAACGCCATGATCGCAACGAACGCTTCCATCAGCATCGCGCCGTAGCCGACCAGGCGCGCTTCGCGTTCGTTCGCAAGCAGCTTGGGCGTGGTGCCGGAGGAGATCAGCGCGTGCCAGCCCGACACGGCGCCACACGCGATCGTGATGAACAGGAACGGGAACAACGAACCCGCAAACACGGGGCCACTGCCATCGATGAATTTGGTCAACGCCGGCATCTTCAGTTCCGGCATCACGAACACGATGCCGAGCGCGAGCAGCAGCACGGTGCCGATCTTGAGGAAGGTGCTCAGGTAGTCGCGCGGCGCAAGCAGCAGCCACACCGGTACCACCGAAGCGCAAAAGCCATACGCGATCAGCATCCAGGCGAGCGACTTGCCGTCGTAGGTGAATAATGCCGCCCAGGCCGGATCGGCCGCGACCTTGCCGCCAGCCCAGATCGACAGGAGCAGCAGCACCAGGCCGATGATCGAGACTTCGAGCACCTTGCCGGGACGGAGATAGCGCAGGTACAGGCCCATGAACAGGGCGATGGGTATCGTCATCGCGACCGTGAACGTGCCCCAGGGGCTGATCGCCAGCGCCTTCACGACGACCAGCGCGAGCACGGCGAGGATGATGAACATGATCATCAGGATGCCGATCATCGCGATCACGCCGGCCGCCGGCCCGAGTTCGGCGCGCACCATCTCGCCAAGCGAGCGGCCATCGCGACGCAGCGAGAGGAAAAGGATCAGGAAATCCTGCACCGCGCCGGCGAGCACTACGCCGATAAGGATCCACAACGTGCCGGGCAGGTAGCCCATCTGTGCGGCCAGCACCGGTCCGACCAGCGGGCCGGCGCCTGCGATGGCGGCGAAGTGGTGACCGAACACGACCCATTTGTCGGTCGGCACGTAGTCGAGGCCATCATTGCGGCGTACCGCAGGCGTCGCGCGCGTCGGGTCGAGGCCGAGCGCCTTGTCGGAGATGAAGCGCGCATAGAAGCGGTGCGCAACGAGAAAGATCGAGGTCGCCGCAGCGACCAGCCAGATCGCGTTGATCGTCTCGCCGCGATGCAGCGCAATCGTGCCGAGACAGAACGCGCCGACGATCGCGAGTACCAGCCACCCTGTTTTTACCGCCACCGAATCCATAACGCCCCCAGGCCAGTACAACGAATCGACAGGGAAGACTGTGCCCGCGGCGAAAACGGGTCAAGACGCGGTGCATTAGCCTTTGGTCGAATGGCGGACGTCGAATGCGAAACGGGAAGGGGAATGGACGATTCCGGCGGACCATGGCGCCGCCCGGCCCCGTGCCGTTCGCTATTGGCCTACGACTTGCGCCCGCATCGGGCCGAACAAGGCGAGTACTTCCTGCTGCGTTGCAGGTGCGAGCTTCACGTCGTTCATCGCCGCCACCAGGTCCCCGACGAACGCGTCGAAGTCGGCGTTGTCGAGATTCATGCCGGAATGCGCTTCCTCCATGCTGCGGCCTTTG
>JBDSBK010000298.1:0-2598 GCA_039921645.1 Dokdonella sp. | reverse complement strand
GTCGACCTCGCCGCCTTTGCGCTGGACAAACTCGCAGCGCGCTTTGTGCACGCCGGCCCGCAACGGCACGATGAACGTGCGGTGGCTGCGATCGTCCACATTCCCGCGCTCGATGATGCGTCGTCCGTCCAGCGTCACGTGTGCCGCATGCGGCGTCCGCAGGACGAAGATGTAGTAGCCGTCCTCCGGGATCACATAGTCGTTTTCGAGAATGCCCGCGAAGTCATCGGCGCCGAGCTTGGCGGGATCGCCGTCGTCGGTCTTGCTCGATTTGATCGGCGCTCCGCGAAAACGCGGCCACTGTTCGGGTGCGTAGATCGCATGGCGATACGTGCTTTTTTCTTCGGCCTTAGCCGCGCGTGCCGGCTTCCACATCGTGCCGGTTTTCAAATGCAGCGCGAGATCCGCATCGTAGGTGCTGCGCGTTGCGATCGATTTCAGACGCAGGCCGGCAGGGTCGGTGACCGCGAGCGACTGATTCATTGGCGGTGAATCGATGGTCGGCGTCGAGCCGTCCGTCGTGTAGTGAATGTCGAAGCGGTCGGTCTCGGCCTCGAGCGGCAGAGGCAGCGACGGATCGACGATGCCATCGTCCGGACCGATCGACATCTTCTCCTGCGAATAGCCCCGATAGAGATAACGCAGGCCGTCGTAGGTGCCCTTGAACTTCATCGAATCGTGCGTCTCGTTCGGAAACGCTGTGATCTGCCGATGGAGTGCGTGCGGGGCCTTTTCATACGCAGGCAGCAGGCTGTCGACACCCATTCCCTTGAACGCACTCCCCTCGCGGCCGGCGATGAAGATGCCCTTGCCCTGCGTCGGCGTCGACGGCAATTTCTCCACCAGGAGCTTCGACACTTCTTTGTCGCCCCACCACATCGCCGGATCGAGGATCAGATAGCCGTCGAAGATCGTGGGATCGGTCGCGATCACGTAGTTGAGAAACAGGCCGCCATAAGAATGGCCATGGATCAGATTCACCCCGCTGCTCGGATAGTGCTGGTTCACGTACGGAATCAGCTCGGTCTTCAGAAATGCGAGGAACTGCGGTGCGCCGCCCGACCGCGGCTGGTCGGTTTGAGGCGTCGGCGTGAGATCGCGATCGCGGCTGTTGACGCCTTTGTCGTCGAAGAAGTTCGGGACACTCACGACGACCACCGGCGGCATCCAGCCGGTGGCCTGCAGGAAATCGACGGTCTGCACGACGAGCTTCGCGTTCCAGTCGCCATCCAGAACGTAGAGGGTTTCGTAGCGACGCGCCGGATCCTTCTCGCCATCTTTCGGCAGGAACACCTCGATCGCGCGCTTCTGATGCAGCTGCGCGGAATCGAGCGAGTCGGCGCGCGCGGGCAGCAGTTCCGCCTGCGCCGTGACGCTGCACGCGCCGCAAAACAGCAGGCAGACGGCGATGGATGATTTCGTCACGATGGCTGCCTCGAGTGGATGCGTAAGCGAGTGTAGATGCGCGGGCGTGCGATCGGGTTGAACCCTCTGTACCTCTCCCATCAACGAAGGAGCGGCGTTGGTTGAGTCAGGCGGACGTTGCCGACATGAAGGAGACGGAGGAATGATTCGTTTGAATCGCGGCGCTCTCCTGCGCCGTCCGACGACGTTCTTCGACCAGGCATTCCGACGTCAATCAGCCAGCTGTTCTGAAGTGCGGCACACGACGGCAACGGACATCGGTACTTCCAGCACGTTCACCCGCGCCTGATCGGGTCTAGCGTTGCCGCGCATCGATCATCGTGCGACGCGAGGGGACAGATATGCCGACCATCGACCGCCGCGAATTCCTGAAGGTGGCTGCCGCACTGGGCGCGACTCTCGCCGTCGGCTGCGTGCCGGTACGACCTTCATCGAGTGGTTGGCGCGAACGTCGCGACCTGTATCCGCACGGGGTCGCTTCGGGCGATCCCGATCACCACAGCGTCCTGCTCTGGACGCGGCGTCCGTATGCCGATGGCCGCGAACGCGCCACGCTGCTGGTTGAAGTGGCGGACGATGCGGCGTTCACTCGCGTGATCGCGAGCACGTCGGTGCCGGTGCTGGCCGCGGCCGACTGGACGTGTCGCGTGCTGGTCGGCGAGCTGAAGCCAGCCGGCGAATACTGGTATCGCTTCGTCGACACCGAAGGCAACGGCAGCCGGATCGGGCGCACGATGACGGCACCGGCGCCCGACGATCCGCGCCCGGCGCGCTTCGCCTTCGTCAGTTGCCAGAGCCTCCCCGAGGGCGCGATGAACGCCTATCGCAAGATGATCTTCGAAGACGAGCGCGCGGCGCCGGACGAACGACTCGGTTTCGTGCTGCACCTGGGCGACTTCGTTTACGAAGTCGTGCAGTACCCGGAACAGGTGAAGGACGGCCATCGCTACGACCGCGTCATCACGTTCCCGATCAGGTTTGCGCACGGCAAGGCGGTCGCCAAAAACCGATTCATGGTGCCCGGTTCGCTGGACGACTATCGCGCGCTCTACCACGCCTACCTGCTCGATCCCGATCTGCAGGACGCGCGCGCGCGCTTTCCATTCGTGGCGATGTGGGACAACCACGAATTCTCCTGGCAGGGCTGGCAGTCGATCCAGGAATTCGGTGAGG
>JBDSBK010000297.1:0-3887 GCA_039921645.1 Dokdonella sp. | reverse complement strand
AGTTCACCGTTTGCAGTGCGCGATTTGCCGCGGGATTCATCGCGCCGGCTGGTCGCAATGGGCTTCATGACCAATCTCCTCAACCCGAAAGCGGCCCTGCTTTATCTCTCGCTGCTGCCGCAATTCATCGACACCGAGGCTGGCCACGTGCTCGAACAATCGCTGCTGCTGTGCGCGATACAGATCTGCATCAGCATGCTGGTGAATGGCACCGTCATCCTGATTGCCGGTTCGATCGCGGGCTTTCTGTCGACGCGACCGACCTGGATCACCGCACAGCGCTGGCTGATGGGGTCGGTACTGGCTGGCCTTGCGGTCCACATGGCGACGCAGGCACGGTCACGCTAGACCGAAACCCCGCTCCCCGGCCTGCGGCCGGGGAGCGCGAGCGACTAACGCTGCGCGACGTCTTCGCGCTGCGGCGTGTGCGCCGGCCAACCACCGGCCATCGCCTTGTACAGACCGACCGCGCCGTTGACGGCACGCGTGCGCGCATCGGCGAATGCGTCCTGTGCCTGCAGGCGCGTGCGCTCCGCGTCCAGCACTTCGAACAGGCCGGCGGCGCCGGCTTCGTAACGCACGCGCGCGAGCTGCGCCGCCTTCGCGCTGTCGATCGCCGCGCGTTCCAGATGCTCGTCTTCGGCGCGCGCCTTGGCATAGCGCACGAGCGCGTTCTCGGTGTCTTCCAGCGCGAGCAGGACCGTCTGCTGATAGCGTGCGAGATTCGCCGCCGCGTCCGCATCGCTTGCCGCGATGCGTGCGCGCACGTGGCCGACGTCGAGGAACGACCAGTCGACGCCGAGTGCGATCAAGCGCGTTTCGCTGTCGCGTTCGAACAACGCACTGCTGCTGACGGCTTGGGTACCGAGCAGTCCACCGAGGGTGAACTTCGGGAACAGATCGGCCGTCGCGACGCCAATGCGTGCCGTTGCCGCGTGCAGGCGCTGCTCCGCCGCCGCGACATCGGGTCGGTTGCGCAGCAGTTCGCCGGGCGTGCCCGCATCCAGGCGCGCCGGCAATGCCGGTAGCGGCTTTTGCGCGTCGAGTTCGGAGATCAGCGTATCCGGCGACTTTCCAACGAGCACGCCGAGTCGATGCATGTCGAAGGCGACTTGCGCCTCGAGCGCCGGAATGCGCGCGAGCGTGGCTTCGAGCTGTGCGCGTGCGCGCGAGGTATCGAAGTCGGTATCGCGCCCCGCGTCGAAGCGCGCGTTGACCAGATCCAGGGTCTCGTGCTGGTTGTCCGCATTCTCGCGCGCGACACGCAATCGCTCTTGCAGGCCACGCAAGTCCACATAGGTACGTGCGACTTCGCCGACGATGGCGACCTGCGCCGCAGCGAGGTCCGCCGCGCTCGCTTGCGCATCCGCACGCTGCGCTTCGACGTTGCGGCGGATGCGACCGAACAGGTCCAGCTCCCATGCCGCCGTGATGCCGGCGCTGTAGCTCTTCGCATCGCGTGCATCGCGACCGACGCCGGGCAGCTGGTCGGCACTCGAGCGGGCGTCGCTCGCGTCAGCATTGGCGGTGACGATCGGCAACTGGTCGAACCTGGCGCTGCGCAGTTGCGCATTGGCACGATCGTAGTTGGCCAGCGCGATGCGCAGGTCGTGGTTTGCGCCAAGCGACGCGTCAATGAGCGCACTCAACTGCGGATCGTTGAAGCCGCGCCAGAATTTCGCATCCGGTTTTTCGTTCGAGACAGCCGACGCTTCGGTAGCGCTCGCTTCCGCGCGCGCGAAATGCGCCGGTGCCGCCATCTCCGGACGCACATAGTCCGGGCCGACCGTGCAGGCCGCGATCGCCGCGCTCAGCGCGGCAATGGCAAATAGTTTCAAATTACGCATGAACGATCTCCAGATTGCCGCCGCGCGCGCTTGCGCTGGCACCACCACGGGTGACCAGCTTGCGCAGCGCGACGTAGAACACCGGGGTCAGGAACAAACCGAACAAGGTCACGCCGAGCATGCCGGAGAACACCGTGATGCCCGTCGCGCTGCGCACTTCCGCGCCGGCGCCGTGCGAGAACACCAGCGGCACGGTGCCGGCGATGAACGCGATCGAGGTCATCACGATCGGGCGCAGACGCAGGCGACACGACTCAAGCGCGGCCTCGACGATGCCTTTGCCCTGCATTTCCAGCTCACGCGCGAACTCCACGATCAGGATCGCGTTCTTGCATGCGAGGCCCATCAGCACGACCAGACCCACCTGCACGAACACGTTGTTGTCGCCGCCGGTGAGCTTGACGCCGAGCAGCGCGGCGAGCATGCACATCGGCACGATCAGGATCACGGCAAGCGGCAGCGTCCAGCTTTCGTACAACGCGGCGAGCACGAGGAACGCGAGCAGGATCGCCAGCGGGAACACCACGAATGCGGCATTGCCCTGCGTCGCCTGCTGGAAGCTGAGGTCGGTCCATTCGATGTTCAGACCATTCGGCAACACTTTCGCCGCCGTGTCGCCAACGATGCCCATCGCCTGCGCGGAAGACAGCATGCGCGGATCGCCCTCGCCCGCGAGATCCGCGGCCGGATAGCCGTTGTAACGCAGCACCGGATCGGGGCCGTAGGTCTGCTTGATCTTCACCATCGATCCGATCGGCACCATCTCGCCGCGTGCGTTGCGCGTGCGCAACTTGGCGATGTCCTCGACGCTGTCGCGGAACGAACTGTCGGCCTGCGCGATCACCTGCCAGGTGCGACCGAACTGGTTGAAGTCGTTGACGTAGGCGGAGCCGAGATAGGTCTGCAACGTGTCGAACAACTCGGTCAACGGCACGCCCTGCGCCTTCGCCTTGACGCGATCGACTTCGGCATCGAGTTGCGGCACGTTGGCTTGGTAGCTGCTGATCGGGAAACCCATGCCCGGCGTTTGCGCGACCGCACCCTGCATCGATTGCACCGCCGCTTGCAACGCACCGTAGCCGAGATTGTCGCGATCCTCGATGAACATCTGGTAGCCGTTGCCGTTGCCGAGCCCGAGGATCGGCGGCGGCATCAGCGCAAACGTGAAACCTTCCTGCAGCGAGCCGATTTTCTGGTTGATCTCGCCGACGATTTCTCCCGCCGTGTGATGCCGTTCGCTGAACGGCTTGAGCGGGAAGAACACCACGCCCGTGTTCGGCGTATTGGTGAACTGCAGTGCGTTCAGGCCAGGAAATGCGACCGAATGCGCGACGCCTTCGGTCTTCATCGCGATGTCGGAGACCTTCTTCAACAGCGCATCCGTGCGCGCAATCGATGAGCCTTCCGGCGTCTTCACGCCGGCGATTACATAGAGTTTGTCCTGGGTCGGAATGAATCCGGCCGGCACCAGCTTGAACATCATGCCGGTCGCGCCGAGCAGGAGCAGATAAATCACGAACACGACGCCGCGTCGGCCGAGCGTGCGCGATACCGCACCGTGGTAGCGATCGGAGTTGCGCTTGAAGAAGCGATTGAATGGACGGAACACCCAGCCGAACAGGCGATCGATCGTGCGCGACAGCGCGTCCTTGGGAGCGTCGTGCGACTTCAGCAGGCGCGCGGCCAGCGCCGGCGACAAGGTCAGTGAGTTGATCGCCGAGATCACCGTCGAGATCGCGATGGTCAGCGCGAACTGGCGATAGAACTGGCCCGTCAGCCCGCTGATGAACGCGAGCGGCACGAACACCGCGATCAACACCAGCGCGATCGCGATGATCGGGCCCGAGACTTCGCGCATCGCGCGGTAGGTCGCTTCGCGCGGGCTCAGGCCCGATTCGATGTTGCGCTCGACGTTCTCGACCACGACGATCGCGTCGTCGACCACGATCCCGATCGCCAGCACCAGCCCGAACAGGCTCAGCGCGTTGATCGAGAAGCCGAACAGGCTCATCACGCCGAACGTGCCGACAACCGCCACCG
>JBDSBK010000296.1:0-7097 GCA_039921645.1 Dokdonella sp. | reverse complement strand
TGGGGCCTCATCAATAGAAGGTGGGCCAAGGCCCACCCTACGAATGCTATGTGGTTGATTTTGCGTGGCGGTGCGCCTCCCGCCGCGGCATGGCATAATCCGCGACCTTTTCGACCGACCCTGTACGCGCGTCGGTCGCTGCAATTGCTGGAGACACCATGGATTTTTTCATCGCTAGTGCGCATGCGCAGGCGGCTGCCCCGGGCGCTGCGGGCAACCCGCTGATCTCGTTCCTGCCGTTGATCGTCCTGTTCGGCATCTTCTATTTCATGCTGATCCGCCCGCAGATGAAGCGCGCGAAGGAACAGCGCAACATGGTCGCCGCGCTCGCCAAGGGCGACGAGGTGCTGACCAATGGCGGCCTTATGGGTCGCATCGAGGAAATCGCCGACCAGTTCGTGGTGCTCGAGATCGCGCCGAACGTGCGCGTCAAACTGCAGAAGCAGGCGGTCTCGATGGTGTTTCCCAAGGGCACCCTCAAAGCTGCGTGATTTTGCGTGGAACCGGTTCCCGGCCCGTTCGTGGCCGGGATGATGTTGTGGCGTACTGGATGTCAAGATGAACGATTTTCCCCGCTGGAAATACGCGATCGTCGTGGTGGTGCTCCTGCTCGGCGTGCTGTACGGCCTGCCGAACCTGTTCGTGCAGCAGCCGGCCGTGCAGATCACCGCCAATCGCGGCGCGACCGTCGATCAGGCGCTGAAGGAGCAGGTTCAGGGCTCCCTCGAGAAAGCCAAGATCGCGTTCCAGACGATCGAACTCAACGGCGATCAGCTGCTCGTGCGCTTGTCGACCGGTGAGTCCGAACTGCAGGCGAAAGCCGCCGAGGCATTGAAGGCCACGCTCGGCGATCAATACATCGTGGCACTGAATCTCGCTTCGACCGTGCCGGGCTGGATGCGCGCGATTGGCGCGAAGGAAATGCCCAAGGGTCTTGACCTCCAGGGCGGCGTCCACTTCCTCATGGAAGTCGACGACAAGGACGTGACGGAGAAGCAGCTGCAACGCTATACCGACGATATTCGCAGCATCCTGCGCGACAAGAACATCCGCTACCAGTCGGTCGGGCGCGGGCCGCAAGGCATCGTCGTGCAGCTGCGCAGCAGCGAGGACCGCGACGCATCGCAGACCGCAATCCAGGCCAAGTCGCCGGATTTGATCGTGACCAACGGCGCAAATGTCGGCGAGTCGTTCACGCTGAATGCCGCCGTGAAGCCGGAAAAGCTCAAGGAAATTTCGCAGAACACGATCCGCCAGAACGTTGCGACGCTGAACAACCGAATCAACGCGCTTGGCGTCGCCGAGCCGCTGATCCAGCAGCAGGGCGACACGCGCATCGCGGTCGAGCTGCCGGGCGTGCAGGACACGGCCGAGGCAAAGAAGATCCTGGGCGCGACGGCGACGCTCGAATACCGCGCGGTGGACACCGTCGCGAACGCGTTCGAGGCGGAGAAAAGCGGCCAGATCCCGCCCGACGACAAGCTCTACCATCGCCGCGAGCGCGGCGCGGATGGCAAGCCGATACCGATGCTGCTGAAGAAGAAGGTCATCGTGACCGGCGATGAGCTCATCGATGCATCGAGTGCGCGCGATCAACGCGGCGGAACTCCGGCCGTATCGGTCGTGCTCAATGCGGCCGGCGGCAAGAAAATGCTCGATTTCACGTCGCAGAACGTCGGCAAGCCGATGGCGGTCGTCTACAAGGAGACCACGCCCGAGATCAAGATCATCGACGGCAAGGAAGTGCGCACCAGCAAGGTCACCGAAGAGGTGATCAACAGCGCGAACATCAATGGCGTGTTCTCCACGCGCTTCGAGACCACCGGTCTCGAGAGCACCAAGGTCGCCTCCGATCTGGCCTTGCTGTTGCGTGCCGGTTCGCTTGCGGCACCGGTCGTGATCGTCGAGGAACGCGTGATCGGTCCGAGTCTCGGCAAGGACAACGTCCAGAAGGGTGTCAGCGCGGTTCTGCTCGGCCTCGGTGCCGTGCTCGTGTTCATGGCGCTGTACTACTTCGTGTTCGGCCTCATTGCCGACATCGCACTGTTCTTCAACCTGGTGCTGCTGCTCGCGGTCATGAGCGCGATCGGTGTGACCCTGACCATGCCGGGCATTGCCGGTATCGTGCTGACGCTCGGCATGGCGATCGATGCGAACGTGCTGATCTGCGAGCGTATCCGCGAGGAACTGCGCAACGGCTCGACGCCGCTCGCATCGATCCGCGCGGGCTACGACAAGGCGTTCGCGACGATTCTCGATGCGAACGTGACCCACTTGCTCGCGGCGCTCGCGCTGATGACGCTCGGCTCCGGCGCGATCCGCGGCTTCGGCGTCACCCTCTTCATCGGCATCCTGACCTCGATGTTCACCTCGGTCACGGTCACGCATGCCATCACAAACCTCGTGCACAGCGGTCGCAAGCTGAAGGGTCTTTCCCTCGGCAGCGGCTACTCGCGCACCGCGTCAGCCTGACGGAAGCGATCCCATGGAACTTTTCAATCCGGACAGCAACATCGATTTCCTCGGTGGCCGCAAGGTCAGCATCGGAATTTCGATCGTGCTGATGGTGCTGGCGCTCGGACTCATTGCCGCACGCAGCTTCAACTACGCGCTCGACTTCACCGGCGGCGTGCTGGTGGAGGCGACTTACGAGCAGCCCGTGGAGATCGATCAGGTGCGCTCGGCGCTTGAAACGGCGAACTTCCACAACGCGCAAGTGCAGAGTCTCGGCGGTACGCGCGATGTGTCGATCCGCTTGCAGACCGAAGCGGAGCAGAAGAACGGCGACAAGGTGGCGACCGACGTGCTCACGGCACTGAAGGCGCAGCGGCAGGACGTGACGATGAAACGACACGACTTCGTCGGACCTCAGGTCGGCTCCGAGCTCAAGAGCGACGGCATCGTCGCGGCGATCTTCGTGATGCTCGGCATCATGATCTACATCGGCATCCGCTTCGAGAAGCGCTTCGCGATCGCGGCGATCGCGAGCGAAATCCACGACACGATCCTGACCCTGGGCTTCTTCGCGCTGACACGTCTCGAGTTCGACTTGACCGTGCTGGCGTCGCTGCTCGCGGTCATCGGCTACTCGATCAACGACAAGGTCGTCGTGTTCGATCGCGTCCGCGAACTTTTCCGTCTCACGCGAAAGGCCGAGCCGTACACGATCCTCAACAAGGCGATCAACCAGACCTTGTCGCGTACGATCATGACGTCGCTGCTTACCGCGCTCGCAATGGCCGCGCTCTACTTCTTCGGTGGCCCGGCCGTGCACGGCTTTGCGCTGACGATGCTGATCGGCATCGTGATCGGTACGCTGTCGTCGATTTTCTTCGCGAATCCGATTCTGTACTGGCTCGGCGTGTCGAAGACCGACCTCATGCCCGTCAGCAAGGAAAATCCGGAACTCCTGCGCCGCCCGTAAGCGCAGCGCGGGATTCGCCGCCCTTGTCCTTGCGGCCAGGGCGGCACAGGCTTCAGAAGCGTTCGGGGATCCACAAGCCGCTGTCGCGCAGCTTTTCCCGTCCGGGCTTGTCCTTCAATTTCGGCAGCTTCAACGGCTTGTCCGGCGCCAGGCGATCGGGCAGGCGCGAAAGCAGGTGCGAAATCACGTCGAGCCTGCCACGCTTCTGGTCGTTGAAGTTCGCGACGTACCATGGCGCCCATTCGGCATGCGTCGCGTGCAGCATCGCATCGCGTGCCTTGCCGTAGGCGGCGTACTGGTCGCGCGCCTTCAGGTCGATCGGTGAGATCTTGAAGCGCTTGAGCGGATCGGTCGCACGCTCGGCGAATCGCTGCTCCTGTTCTTCCTGGTCCACTGCGAGCCAGTACTTGAGCAGCAGGATGCCGTCGTCGGTGATCATCTTCTCGAACACCGGGCAGTCGACGAGGAAGCGCCGGTACTGCGCGTCGCTGCAAAATCCCATCACATGCTCGACACCGGCACGGTTGTACCAGCTGCGATCAAACAGCACGAACTCGCCGGCCGCGGGCAGGTGTTCGATGTAGCGCTGGAAATACCATTGGGTCGCCTCGCGTTCGCTCGGTTTCGGCAGCGCGACAACGCGGGTGTAGCGCGAATTCAGGCGCTCGCCGATCGCCTTGATCACGCCGCCCTTGCCGGCCGCGTCGCGCCCTTCGAATACGACCACGACACGCTTGCCGCTGTTGATGATCCAGCGCTGCAGGTTCACCAGATCTTCGTCGAGAGCCTCCAGGGCGTGCTCGTACTTCTTTTTCTTCAGATTCTTCATCGCGACCTCCTATTTTTTTTCGGCTGCATGAACGGCGTCAGCCGCGTTGCGCTCAAGCCCTCCCCTTCAAGGGGAGGGTTGGGTGGGATGGTGTCGCTCGGTGCAAGTCCGCGCCAGAGCATCGCGTCTGAAATCGCTCCCACAGACAGCCGCTCCCCCAACAGCGGGGTGGCGCGATCACTCGCGCAACCGCGGGATCAAGCCGGCCAGATTGCACGGCTTCGTCGTTGCATCGAGCTGCGCGCGGATCAGTTTTTCCCACGCGGTACGGCAGGCCGAGGTTGACCCGGGCAGGCAGAACACGAAGGTGTTGTTGGACAGCCCCGCGAACGCGCGCGATTGCATGGTCGACGTGCCGATCTCGTCGAAACTGATCGCGCGAAACATTTCGCCGAAGCCGGGCATTTCCTTGTCCAGCAGGGGCGCGATCGCCTCCGGTGTCGAGTCGCGGCCGGTAAAGCCGGTGCCGCCGCTCACGATCACGCCATCGATGGACTCATCGGCGATCCACGCCGCAACGACGGCGCGGATCTGGTAGCGGTTGTCCTTGAGGATGCGTTTCTCGTGCAGCCGATGCCCCGCCTGGCCGAGCGACAGGGCGAGATAGTCGCCGGAGCTGTCGTTGTCGGGCGTGCGCGTGTCCGAGATGGTCAGGACGCAGAGAGTGAGCGGTACGAAATCGGTTTGGGCGGTCATGCGGCGAGCGTAGCGCGCCGCGGCGATGTCTGAAAGGTCAATCGAGCGGAGCGGGTGCGAGCCCGGCACGGTGTCGACGTGCCACCTTGTGCAACAGTTCGGCGAAGTCGCGGGCGAACCCGCGCATGTCGAACAAGCCGCTGCGCTCGCGACGCTCGGCAAGTTCCGCTCGCAATGCGCAGCGCGCATCGGCGTCGCGCCCGATCCGCACGGCGAATTCGACGAAGGCGGCATCGTCGCGCGCGTTCAGCTGCGGCATGCCAAGGTGATGATTCAGGCTTGCCGCAACGCGCGAGGCGAACGTCGGCCCGGCAACGGTAAGCACCGGGCAACCGGCAAAGATCGCATCCGATGCCGTGGTGTGCGCGCCATACAGAGCGGTGTCGAGGAACAGGTCCGCGTGCCGGTAGCGCGCCAGATAGTCCGCATGCGGCAGCTTGGCACCGAACACGAGTCGCATCGCATCGATGCCACGGCGCGTCGCTGCATCGCGCAGGTGCTGATCGGCCATGTCCGGACCCGACAGCAGCCACAGCACCGAGTCGGGCACGGCGTGCAGCACGCAAAGCATGCGCTCGAAACTCGCCGGATCGAGTTTGTAACTGTTGTTGAAGCACGCATAGACGACGCCGCTTTCAGGTAATCCGCATGCCGAGCGCGAAGGTGGATTTGCGATAGGGCGTGTCGGATCGGACGGCTGGAAACAACGCGGCAGCCATGCGACTTTTTCCGAAAACTGCTTATGCAGCGAAACCGGCAGCACGATCGCATCGGCGATCACGTAGTCGATCCACGATGCGGCGAGCGTGCCCGGATACGCGAGCCAGCTCACCTGCAGCGGGGCAGGGCGCAACGCGAGTGCATCGGGCATCGCGCCGCTGCAATAGCCGTCGAGGTCGAGCAACAGCTCGATGTCGGCGGAATGAATGCTTGCCGCCAGTGTCGACGCGCTCGCGGTGGCCATGTCGTGCCAGCCATGCGCACTCGCGCGCAACCGGCGCAGCAATGCGCTGCCGTCGTCGGTCGCGGTGGAGAACAGACGGGTTTCGATCGATGCGTCGCCGCGCAACGCTTCCAGCATCGCGACGATGAGCAAGCTGGTCGGATGGTTGCCGAAGCCATTGGCGATCAATCCGATGCGCAACTGCGCAGTCGGCGCACGAGGTGCATGCGCGTACGCAAGGCGCGTCCGCAGCGGTGCCGCCTTCGCCTCGATCCCTTGCGCGTGGGTTTGCGCGCACAGGAATTGCTCCGCAGCGCTGGCGGGTTCGGCCAGGAAGCCAAACGGCGAGATGCCCGGCGCCTGCGCGGCGACACGTTCACGCAGACGCGCGGAAATCGCGTCGAGACCGCGCCAGTCACACAATTGTCTGCGCAGGAACACGAGTTGGCCCAGCGCGTGATCGAGCATCGGATCGAGCGCAAGTGCGCGCGCATGCGCATCGGCAGCGAACGCATGCCGCATCTGCTCCTCGGCCATCAAGCCGATCTGATAGACGAAACGTGCATCGCCGGGTGCTGAGCGTGCGCCGGCAGCGTACGCCGCCTCGGCTTCCGCGAGGCGTCGCTGCGCGGCAAGCACATGGCCGAGCAGCAGCAGGCCATCCGGGTGACCGGGTACAAGCGTCAACGCATGCCGCACGTCGCGCTCGGCATTCGAGTGCTCTCCGAGAGACAGTTCGACTGCGGAGAGATTGAACCACGCTCCTACATGTTCCGGCAGCGCCTGTGTCGCACGTGCGTACGCATCGCGCGCGCCGGCGAAATCGCCTTTCGCACGCCGCGCATTGCCGAGTCCATTCAGCGCGGCGGGATGCGTTGGAGCCAACGCGAGCGCATGTTCCAGCGTGTCAAGCGCAGCTGTCGCATCACCGCCGGCGAGGACGACGCTCGCCAGATTGCACAACACTTCGATCGACTGCGGATCGATTGATCGTGCATCTTGCAGCGCCCGTTGCGCATCGGCGATGCGACCCATCTGGAACAATACGATGCCATGCAGGCGCGCCGCTTCAGCGTCTTGCGGCCATTGCGCGCGCGCCATCGTTGCCCTCGTTGCCGCGAGATCGAGTTGGCCGGCTTCGATGAAGTCGACGATTTGCGCGAGAGCAGCGGCAGGATCGGCTGGGTGGGCATCGGTCATCCGTA
>JBDSBK010000295.1:0-8675 GCA_039921645.1 Dokdonella sp. | reverse complement strand
GCGAATTTCCTGCTCGTGCGTTTCGACGATTCGCACGCCGCGTTCGAGCGCCTGCTCGCCGCCGGCATCCTCGTGCGCGACTTCTCGGCGCAGCCGGGGCTGGCGAACTGCCTGCGCATCACGATCGGCAAGCCCGACGAAAACGATGCGTTGCTCGCGGCGCTCGGCGGAGAGGTCCGATGAGCGCGGCGAAAATCCTGTTCGTCGATCGCGACGGCACCTTGATCGAGGAACCGGCGGATCAGCAAATCGACGCATACGAGAAATTTCGCCTCGTGCCTGGTGCGATCGCCGCGCTGCGCCGCCTCGTCGATGCCGGCTATGAGCTGGTGATGGTGACCAACCAGGACGGTCTCGGCACGCTGAGCTTTCCGCAGGCGAGTTTTGCCGGACCACAACAATTGCTTCTGGATATCCTTGCTGGCGAAGGCGTTCGTTTTCGCGAAGTGCTGATCGATCCGAGCTTGCCCGCCGAGCATGCGCCCACGCGCAAGCCCGGCGTCGGTCTGGTCCGTCACTATCTCGGCGCCGGTCGGCTCGACCGCGAACGCAGCGCCGTGATCGGCGATCGCGAAACCGATCTGGAATTCGCGCGCAATCTCGGCATCCGCGGCCTGCGCATCGGCGCGGAGCTGGACTGGAGCGCCATCGCTCACCTGCTGCTCGATGCGCCGCGACGCGCACGCGTCGCGCGCGCGACACGCGAGACACGCATCGACGTCGAGGTGGACCTCGACAGTACAGCGCGCCCGACAATTGCGACGGGCCTGGGTTTCCTCGACCACATGATCGAGCAGCTCGGCGTGCATGGCGGCTTCGCACTCACGCTGCGCTGCGAGGGCGACCTGCACATCGACGAGCACCACACGGTCGAGGATTCCGCGCTCGCGCTGGGACAGGCGTTGCGCGAGGCACTTGGCGAGCGCCGCGGCATCGGGCGCTATGGCTTTACGCTGCCGATGGACGAGGCGCTTGCGCAGGTCGCGATCGATTTGTCCGGCCGACCGTATTTCGTGTTCGATGGCAGCTTTCCGCGCGCGAGCGTCGGCGCCTTGCCAAGCGAACTCGTGCCGCATTTCTTCCGCAGCCTCGCCGACGCACTTGGCGCGAACGTGCACCTGAGCGTGCGCGGCGACAATGCGCATCACATGATTGAAGCCTGCTTCAAGGCCGTCGGCCGCGCACTGCGCCAGGCCGTGCGGCGCGATGGCGATGCCGTGCCGAGCAGCAAGGGCATGCTTGCGGCGAGTGCAGGCGCATGAACGTGCGCGCTGTCATCGTCGCGGCGGGTGGTGCCAACTTCGGGTCGCTGCGCGAGGCGTGCCGGCGCATCGATATCGATGCGGATGTCAGCGATGACCCTGCGCGCATCCGCAATGCGACGCATGTGATCCTGCCCGGCGTCGGTGCCGCGGCGCAGGCGATGCGCGGGTTGCGCGAACGCGGGCTGGATCGGGTGTTGGAGCGTCTGGAGCAGCCGCTGTTGGGCGTTTGTCTTGGCATGCAATTGCTTTATGAAACGTCCGAGGAAGCACCGGGCACATCATCGCGTCACGCACACCATCCCCACGCAAACCCGCCCGGCCCTCAGGCACAGCCTTCGGGCGTTCATCGGCGCGCGGACCCGTGGTCCGCAAGCGCGCCTCTTCACCCCCTTGAAGGGGAGGGCTTCAAAGCCAAGGCATCGGCTGCGATCGAAACGACGCAATGCCTCGGCCTGCTTGCCGGCACCGTTCGCCGTTTGCCGCCCGCACCAAGCTGGCCGCACATGGGCTGGAACCAGATCGCGTTCGATGTACCCGCGCATCCGTTGCTCGCCGGCCTCGACGCGAACGACTGGTTCTATTTCGTGCACGGTTACGCAGCGGCGAATACCGCGCAGACGATCGCGCGTTGCGAGCATGGCGCGCCGTTTGCCGCCGTCGTCGCCGATCGCAACATCTGCGGAGCGCAGTTCCACCCGGAGAAATCCGCGACGGCCGGTCGCCGTCTGTTGACGAATTTTTTCGCACTCACATGAAGATCATCCCCGCCATCGACCTGCGTGAGGGACGCGTCGTTCGCCTGCGCCAGGGCGACTTCGCGCAGACCCGCGATTTCGACCGCGACCCGGTCGCGCTCGCCAAACGCTATCGCCAGGCGGGCGCCGTGTGGCTGCACGTGGTCGACCTCGACGGCGCACGCGCGGGCCGACCGGCGCAGATCCCGTTGCTTGCGAGCATCGCCGGCAACGGATTGCGCGTGCAGGCCGGTGGCGGCGTGCGCTCCCATGCGGACGTCGAACACCTGTTTGCAGCCGGCATCGCGCGCGTCGTGGTCGGCAGCGTCGCGATACGCGATCCGGCAATGTTCGAGAGCTGGTTGCAGACGTTCGGACCCGAACGGCTCTGCCTCGCGATGGATCTGCGCCTCGGCGATGACGCACGCTGGCATCCAGCGGTCGACGCCTGGCAGGCGGAAAGCGATGCGGATTTCGCCGTGCTGCTCGAGCGTTTCGTCCGCGCCGGTCTGCGCCATGTGTTGACCACCGACATTGCGCACGACGGCATGGGCGCCGGGCCAAACGTGACGCTCTATCGCATGCTTGCCGCGCGCTGGCCGCAACTGGCGTGGATCGCGTCGGGCGGCGTACGCGATCGCGCCGACGTCGATGCGTTGCGTGCGACCGGCGTCGATGCCTGCGTCGCCGGCACCGCCCTGCTCGAAGGCACGCTCGCGCTGGAGGAACTGGCATGCTCGCGCGCCGCGTGATTCCCTGCCTCGATGTGGCCGACGGTGTCGTCGTCAAGGGCGTGCAATTCCGCGACCATCGCGTGGTCGGCGACATCGTCGAACTCGCGCGGCGCTACGCTGGCGAAGGTTCCGACGAGCTCGTCTTCTACGACATCAGCGCAAGCCCGGACGGACGCAGCGTCGATCCGGCCTGGGTCGAGCGCGTTGCGCGCGAACTCGATATCCCGTTCTGCGTCGCTGGCGGCATTCGCTCGGTTGCCGATGCGGAAGCCGTGCTGGCAGCCGGTGCCGACAAGATATCCGTCAACAGTCCTGCATTGGCGCGGCCGGGGTTGATCGACGAGCTCGCCGCGCGCTTCGGCAGCCAATGCGTCGTGGTCGGCATCGACGTCGATGCGCGCACCGAACAGACGTCGCAATGGCGCGTCGTTGCGAACAGCGGGAAGCCCGATGCCGCAAGCGACAGCGGTCGCGACCTGCTCGCGTGGGTACGCGAGGTCGCCGATCGTGGCGCCGGCGAGATCGTGCTCAATTCGATCCGCAGCGACGGCGTGCGTGGTGGCTATGCGCATGCGCAGCTCGATGCCGTGCGCGCGACGACGACCCTGCCCCTCGTTGCATCCGGCGGCGCTGGCAAGCCCGAACACTTCGCCGATGTGTTCGAGCACTGCGGCGTCGATGCCGCGCTTGCCGCGAGCGTGTTCCACAGCGGCGAAATCCGCATCGGCGACCTCAAGCGCTATCTCGCCACGCGCGGCATCGTGGTGCGGCCATGAGCGACGCACTGATCGAAACGCTGGACTGGGACAAGGGCGACGGCCTGGTTCCGCTCATCGTGCAGCATGCGCACGACGGTCGGGTGCTCATGCTCGGCTACACCAATCGCGATGCGCTGACGTTGACCGAGCAGACCCGCGACGTGCATTTCTGGTCGCGCTCGAAGCAGCGACTTTGGCGCAAGGGAGAGAGCTCGGGTCATGTGCTGCGTGTAGTGTCGATTGCCACTGATTGCGATCGCGATACGTTGCTCGTGCAGGCGTTGCCGCAGGGTCCAACCTGCCATCGCGGGACGCCTAGCTGCTTCGATGGCCAAGCGCGTTCACAGCCTTGGCTCAACGAACTGGAGGCCTTGATCGACCGACGCGCGAGCGCCGATCCCGCATCGAGCTACGTCGCGAAGCTGCTCGCAGGCACGCCGGCGCGCCGCGCGCAGAAGCTTGGCGAAGAAGGCGTCGAGGTCGCGCTCGCCGCGGTCTCGGGCGATCGCGACGCATTGCGCGGCGAGGCAGCGGACCTGTTGTTCCATCTGCTGGTGCTGCTGCGAGGCGCCGATCTCGGCCTCGCCGATATTGTCGGCGAGCTCGAGCAGCGGCACGCGGGTGTGCATTCGTCAGTCGCACGGAGTCCTTTGGAATCCTGAAGGACGGCATCGCGGCTGAAGCCGCTCCCACAATACAGCACCTTCTTTTGGTGCTTGAAGGAAGAGCAAGGGCATCGCGGCTGAAGGCGCTCCCACAACAACTGCAACGACGTCCTGGAGACCTGGGAGGAAGAGCAACGGCATCGCGGCTGAAGCCGCTCCCAGGATGCAGCACCTTTTTTGGAGCTTGAAGGAAGAGCAAGGGCATCGCGGCTGAAGCCGCTCCCACAATAATTTGCTGCGCATTCTTGGGAACTTGGAGGAAGAGCCACAGCATGGCGCTGAAGCCGCTCCCACAATGCAGCACCTTCTTGTTGAGCTTGAAAGAAGAGCAAGAGCATCGCGGCTGAAGCCGCTCCCACCATATGTCTCGTTTGTGGGAGCGGCTTTAGCCGCGATGCTTTTTGTCGAAACCGAAAACCTCGACCTGACGCTATGGTGCCCAGTCCGGGTCGATCCAGGTTTCAGCCATCGAAACCATTCGCGAAGATCACGTCGCCGACCATGAAATCGTGGTTGTAGGTCACGCTCTCGTACGTCGCGCGGAAATGCCACAGACCGGGCGGCGCGTTCGCCGGCAAGGTCCGGCTCCAGAACCAGTAAGCCGCTGCGTAATGGGGATCCGACGTTGCATCGGAGAGCTTGAAGGTCCACGAGGAAAACACGCTGCCGTCCGGGCGCACGATCGAATAGTTGGCGACCTGCGGCCCGAGCTGGTCGCGATAAAACCCGGCGAAGAAGGCGGTCTGGCCAGGCAGGAAACGATCCGAAAGATTCGGCGTCTCGTCGACCGGGCTCGGGCAATTGGTCCCGTGGTAATCCGGCGCCGCACTGTGCGTTGAAAGTTTGTCCAGCGCCGAGTCGTAATACGGCCGTTGCTGCGCCCACAGCGATGCAGGCGGATTACAGGAACCATGGAACGGCTCGAGGATCGTGTAGTTGGTCAATGCCGAGTGATTCTCGAAATGCAGGTGCGGGCCGCTCGAGAATCCGGCGCTGCCAACCTTGCCGAGGAATTCGCCGACACCGACCGTCGACCCGATCGGCTTGCTTGTCTGCGACAGTTTCTTCATGTGGCCGTACCACGCCACGGTGCCATCCCCGTGCTGGACGTATACCGCGTTCCAGTCCGCCGAATAATTGTTCGGGCAACTGCGATCGTCGTTGCCGTCGACCTTGCCGATGATGGTGCCGGGCGCCGCGGCGATGATGTCGACGGCCTGCTGATCCATCATCAGCCACGGAAACGGCCACAGGAAAATATCGATGCCGGCGTGGTTGTAGCCACCGGCCTGGTCGTATGTGCGCATTCCGCAATTCCAGTCGAGCAGCAGATTCGGAACCGCGCTGTTGAGGTCGACGAAGTTGGAAATGCCGTGATAGCCGGGGTCGGCATAGCTTGCGACGGCACGCAGCGGCCACTGCAAACCCCCTTGCTGCGGTGCGAGCAATGGCGGCGTCGAAGCGAGCATGCCTGCGCGTTGAAGGTCGGCGACGTTGCGCACCAGTTGCGCATCGATGCGCTCGCGCTGCGTGATGGAGAGTTCGTCGCTGGCTGGATGCGGCAAGCCTCCACCGCCCGCAGGCGGTTCGGCACAGGCGACGGATGAGAGCAGACCCAACAGCACTGCGATCGTTCGCATGACGGTTTTCCCCCGAGTGGTCCGGGCATCAGCATACGCCTCCGGCGACCTCTCTCAAAAGTCGATGGGTCGCGCTTCGCCTGCGTGAACCGGGATCCTGCTCAGCCTTCCGGCAGCAGGGTTCCGGCTTGCCAGCTGCGCGCCTGCAGCCCGTCAAGCAGTTGCGCCACCTTCGGCTTCGTCTCGCTGCCGTGGATGGGTAGCACGAGCACGTCGCCCGGGTGCGCCCAGGCGAGCAGGTCGCGCGCCGCCGCGTATTCGTCGAGACGTTCGACAACATCTGAATCCGCTGTCCCTTGTCGCGCGAGCACTTCACGCAGCAGAGCCGGAATCTCGCCATCGGCGCGACCGCGCAGCATGCCGCCGATGTCCTTGAGCACGATCAGATCGGGCTTGAATTCGGCGGCCACGACGGCGAGTTCGCGGATCTCGTTGTCCTCGCGATTGCCGGCCTGCCCGAGCAGGAGACCGAGGCGACCCGTGCGCGCCTTCGCTGCGACATCAAGCAGGCCGCGCAGACCATCGGGGTTGTGGGCGTAGTCGACGAACACATCGATGCCGCCGATCGCCCAGTGCTGCAAGCGCCCTGGATTGTCGTCGCGTCCCGCCCCGAAGTGCGCGAGCACGGCGGCGATGGTCGCAACAGGAACGCCCAGCGCCTGCGCCGCGAGGGCTGCGGCCGCGATGTTCGCGATGTTGTAACGCGCCGCGCCATCGAACGTGAGCGGCATCGCGGCGACATCGCCAAGATCATGCTCGACGTCATCGAATTGAAGCAGAAGATGTCCCTCGCGCACGCCGCAGGTCGCGTCACCGCGTGCACACCGTGCCTGCAACAACGGCGCATCCGCATCGAACGCGAACCACGCCCGACGTACGCACAGTGCGTCGGCGTGGCGAACGAGCGGGGCATCGTCGGCATTCAGCACGAGCACCCCGTGCGCGCCAAGCGTGCTGGCGACCCCGAGTTTCACCGCTGCCAGGTCATCGAGATCGTGAACGCCGTATTCGCCGAAATGGTCGTCGCTGACATTGGTGACGATCGCAACGTCCGCATGTTGCACGGCAATGCCACGACGCAGAATGCCGCCGCGCGCGGTCTCCAGCACGGCCGCCTCGACGTGCGGCGCGCGCAATGCGACGCGTGCGCCGGCGGGACCGGAATAGTCTCCCGCCGCAAGCGCGATATCGCCGACGAAGACGCCATCGGTGCAGGTATGCGCGGCATTCAAGCCATGCGCGCGCAGCAGAGCGGCGAGCAGCCGCGTCGTCGTCGTCTTGCCGTTCGAGCCCGTCACCAGCGCGATCGGCGCGTCATGCAGCGCGTCCCAGTCGAGCGATGCGGGCATCGGCAGTTGCGCGAGCGACCACTCATGCGCGCCGTCGCCCACACCGATCGACATCGATTCATCGTCGATGAGGACGGTGAGCCCACGCGCCTGCGCCATCGCAACCAGCTCGACCAGCGCGGGATTGCGCTCGCTGCGCGAATACGCGCGCAATGTATGCAACGCCGAATCTTCGTCCCACGCTGCGGGGTGTCCGGGCGCATGCAGCGCCTTCCTCGCTCGTCGGAGCAAAAGCGTTTGCTCAATCGCAGAAGAAACCATTGACGCCATCGCCCATTCATTGACTTCGGTCGCGGTGAACAACTGGTCGAGAGGCGCTGCAAACGCCAGCGAAGCACCACGCACATGCGGACGCGCGACAATGGCGGCGTCCGGCCAGCCGAGCTCGCTGCGCATGCGTCGGACACGCGCGCGCCATTCGCCGAGCAGGGCTTCGTCGATGTCGACGCCGACGGTTTCGAGTACCGCGCCGACATCGGCGAAGTAGAGATTGAACCCGGTGAGGCGGCGCGAATCGTCGAACGGCAGTGAAGCAGGCGCGGCGTTCAGTCTTCGCCCTCCCGCGACAGATGGATGCCACGTTCGTCACGAACGACACCGCCGAGCGCGGCGAAGCTCGCTTCATCGAACACCGGTTCCTCGGCCGTTGCGGGCGGCGCAATCGGGGTGGGCACGATCGTCTCGCTTGCACCTTCGGGACGGAACTTGATGATCTGCTTCCACGAGCGCACCAGCGCGTCCGCGAACACGAGCAGCAAATCGCCTGACCGACCCATGCGCAACGCCGCGTCGATCGCCTCCTGCTCGTCGGGAATCTCCGAGATCGCGTCCTTCGCGACACCGGCGGCGACCAGGGCGCGCGCCATGATGCGCGGCACTTCGTCGCCATCGCGACCGCGCAGCGAATCGTCACGTCGGCAGATGTAGTGATCAAAACGTCCGGCGACGGCGTTGGCGATTGCGACGAGGTCTTCGTCGCGGCGATCGCCCGGCCCCGCGAGCACGACGATGCGCCGCCCGGTCACGTCCAGGCGCTGCGCGAGGTCGGCCATCACCGATACCGCATGCGCGTTGTGGCCGTAGTCGAACAGCACCTTGAACGGATGCTCGCTGTAGACGTTCATGCGCCCTGGCGCCTGGAAGAACGTGGTGTCGAACGTGCGCAGGCCTTGGCGGATCGCATCCAGCTTGATGCCGAGTGCGAACGCCGTGGCCGCGGCAAACATCGCGTTCTGCACGTTGTGCAGCGCGCGGCCCTCCATCGTGGCCGGGATCAGGTGCGTCCACAGCAGCGGGATGTGACTGCCCTTGTCGTACAGCGTGATCATCGCACCATTGACGCCGGCTTCGAGCGCACAGGCGCGTCCACCCGCACGCACGTGTTCGCGCACCAGCGCATGCGACGGATTCATCGTGACGTAGCAGATCACCTTCGCTTCGGTATAGCCGGACATCTTGAGCACGTTCGGATCATCGGCATTGAGTACCGCGCAATCCTGCGCGACCTCGACCACGATGCGCTTGACCTCG
>JBDSBK010000294.1:0-3424 GCA_039921645.1 Dokdonella sp. | reverse complement strand
AGCCCTTCGGCGTGCGCACGCTGTGGGTCGCCGGATCGAAGACACAGCCTTCGATGTCACCGATCTGGTTCAGCGGCGCGAGTACCTGCCCCGCGAATCGGGCGGCTTCGTCGAGCACGGCGTCAATCAGGTCGCGCGTCGCGTTTTCGCAACCGGGCAGGCGCTTGTAGGTGGATTCGACATCGAGCACGTCGAAGAGCGCAAAGCGCAGATCGGCGAGCGGGGCGGCATAGCGACTCATGGAATTCTCCGTGACGTGGTCGCGATGCGTGGTCGTTCCGGCACAGCGACGTTCGATGGGGTTTCTCCGTCACCCGCGTTCGCGCGACTGACGGTGGAAAAAAGTGCGGCTGCGGCGATCAGCGATACGTATTCGCCACGCCCGGCACCGGCGACAGCCGGCTCGACGTGTCGAACTTGAAACTCTCCTGCGGCTCGCTCGTATCGATCGAACCCTTCAGCTGATACGCAAACTCGCCGCTGGCGGGTGGCTTCAACGAAGTCTTCAACGTTGCTTCGACCACGTCGCCGCTGTTGCCGACGATGTCCAGATCCGGCGCGATCGCGATCTCGCCTGCGTCCTTGCCGTCGATCGTCAGCCTCGCCTTGAGCGCGCTGAAGTGCATCGAGAACGTACTGAAATTCTGGATGCGCAGCGCAAGTTTCCAGCTGCCGTCGGCCTGCACGGCAAGCTGCTGGATGCTCGCAGTCGACGGATGCACTTTCTTCACCGGGCCGCCGCCGCATGCGCTGAGCAGGCTGGCGATGACAAGTGAGGCGAGCAGGTTTCGCAGTGACATGGAAGCCTCAAACGATCGTTTGAATCGGATGACTAGCCTACCAAAGCGTGTTCGCGACGCAAAGCCTGTCTGCCGTGGTGGTAGCCAGTGGATTCGTTTCACGCGGCCATCAGTCGGAAACGGCGATCGTCCCGGTTGCAAACGCTGTGCGACGGGCGATGAATTCCGCGATGGGTACCTGGCGCACGACTCGCCCAGCGGACAGGCGCACGACTTCGTCGGCGAGCGCGCCGACTTCGTCAGCCTGGTGGGTGACCAGGACCGTGAAGACGCGCAGTTCCTGCTTGAGCCGGCGCAGGTAGTCGAGCACCTGCGCGCGCGCCTCGGCGTGCAGGCCCGTCAGTGGCTCGTCGAGCAGCAGTGCGCGCGGATGGGAAAGCAGGGCGCGGCCGATGGCGACGCGCTGGCGCTCGCCGCCGGAAAGATTGCGCGGACGGCGGTCGAGCAAAGAACCGAGTTCCAGCAACTCGACGATCGTCGCAAGGTCGATATCGTCGGCGACATTGCGCGCGGCGGTGCCGTAGAGCAGGTTCTGGCGCACGCTCAGATGCGGGAACAGGCGGCCGTCCTGGAACACGTAACCGATGCGGCGCGCCGGCACCGGCACGCAGACGCCGCGCGTGCTGTCGAGCAGACATTCACCGTCGATCGCAATACGGCCCGATTGCGGCGCGAGCAGACCGGCAATCGCGTTCAGCACGCTGGTCTTGCCGGCGCCGGAATGACCGAACAAAGCCAGTGTGCGTGCGTCGGAACGAAACGCAACATCGATATCGAGATCGGCAAACGTGTGGCGCAGGCTCAATTCAATCATCGCGTGCTCCATCGCCATCACGCGCCGCGTGGATGGAGCGCACCGAGGCAGCGCACGATCTGGCGCGGGCGCCGGGTCCGCACATATGCCGGATTTTGCCGATCGGGCGATCGACCAGGGTGCTCGGTGCGTTCGACATCGAATCAACGATCATCGGAGCGGTTTCTCCAGGGCGCGCCACCCGCAATGACGGTCGCCGCAGCGCTCGCCGCGAACGCCACCACGAGAGAGACAATCGCGAGCCGACGCACGCCGGGCATGCCGCCGGGTGTGTTCAACAACTCGTAGATCGCAATTGGCAGCGTGCGGGTTTCGCCCGGAATATTCGAAACGAAGCTGATCGTCGCGCCGAATTCGCCGAACGCGCGCGCGAACGCGAGCACGCAACCGGCCGCGATGCCGCGCAACGACAACGGCAGGGTTATCGTCGTGAAGCGGCGCCATGCTCGCGCGCCGAGTGTTTCGGCTGCGGCTTCGAGGCGACGATCGACATTGTCGAATGCGACCCTGATCGACATCACCAGCAACGGGAAACCCATGACCGCCGCGGCGATCACCGCGCCGGTCCAGCGGAACGCGACGACGATGCCGATGCCGGCCAATGCTTCACCGAATGCACCGTGTCGACCGAACAGCGCGAGCAACGCGTAACCGGTCACCACCGGCGGCAGGATCAGCGGCAGGAACATCAAGGCCTCGACCAGCACGCGTCCGGGAAAGCGCTTGCGCGACAACAGCCACGCGAGCGCGAGCGCGAACGGCAACGCGCAGGCTACGCTGAGCAGGCCGACGCGCAAGCTCAAGGCAAGCGCCCGCCACTCGTCGGGGGTCAACGCACCCATGCGGGCATGATGATGATGGGATTACCTGGGCGGCGCGTCGAAACCATATTCGCGGAAGATCGCCTGTTCGGGCGCGCTGCGCAACAGCTCGATCAGCGTGTGCGCAGCCGGTGAATCGTGCCCGGCGACAAGCGCGGCCGGATACACGATCGGCACATGCGTCGATTCGGGGAACGTCGCGACGACGCGCACGCTCGGCTCCGAAACCGCGTCGGAGCGATATACGACACCGAGCGGCGCTTCTGCGCGCGCGACGAAGTTGAGTGCGGCGCGCACGTGCTCCGCGGACACAACGCGCGCCTTCAGCGTGTCCCACACGCCGAGCCGGGTCAGTGCGGCTTTCGCATACTTGCCGGCCGGCACGCTGTTGGGTTCGGCGAGTGCGAGATGGCCATCCTTGCCGAGCACAGCGGCGATGTCGACGCCAGGCACGAGGTCGAGCTTCAGCGCGTTGTCTTTCGGCGCGATCAGAACGAGCGTGTTGCCGAGCAGGTTCGCGCGGCTGCCCGCGACGAGCAGTTTCTTTTCGTCGACATAGTCCATCCAGTCCTGGTCCGCCGAAACAAACAACGCGGCGGGCGCGCCGGCCTCGATCTGTTTTGCCAGCTGCGAGCTCGCGGCATAGCTGACCTTGACGCTGCCGAGCGCCGCGACATCGGGGGATGCGACGATCTTGTCGAGCGATGGTTTGAGACTCGCTGCGGCGAAGACGAGCAGGTCGTCGGCGAAGGCCGCGAACGGAGCAAGCAGCAGGCTGGCGAACAGAGCCAGCGCCGTCGCAAGGCGGCGCGGACGCAGTACGAAATCGGACAAGGGCTGGGTCATCGTTGCGCGCTCGGCTTCGATATGGTTCATGGAACATATCGCTTTCCGACCGCGTGCGCGAGCCGGCACGGAAACCGATGAGGACGTCGCGGGTCGCGCTATCATGCTGCGCACCACCACCAACGCCACCATCGAGCCGATGA
>JBDSBK010000293.1:0-2539 GCA_039921645.1 Dokdonella sp. | reverse complement strand
GAGCAGGCACCACGATGATCTTGCACGTCCTGTCCACATAGCGCAGGAAGGATACCGATGAGCCGTCCGGTAGCCACACCGGGTAGGTCTCGTTACCTTGATCCGAGCGTGTGAGCCGCACGACATTCGATTGTTCGATGGAGCGTTCGACAATGCGTGCGCCGCCCGCATCCGGATCTCCGACGGCATACACGAGTCGCGTGCCATCGGGGGAAATGCGCGGAAACCCTTCGGGACCGCGCTCGGCCGTGATACTCCGTCGCGAATCCGCGCGCCAACGCAACGTCGATGGCGTGGATGCCGGCGCATGCGAACGATCGAGCAGCAGCGCAACGATGCCCAAGGCGAGCAACGCTACCGCGCCCATCCCTATCGTGGCGGTCCGACGTCGTTTTGCAGATGTGCGCCTGGGGCTCGAAGTCGGTGAGGCGTCGCGGCATGATTCATTCGAAAGCAAAGTCGGCGCCGGCGGCAGTTCGGACAGGAAACGGGCGGCGGCAATGAGGCGATAGCCGAGCCGCGGAAGCGTTTCGATGTAGCGAGGCGCATGCAAGTCGTCGGCGAACGCGCGACGCAGATCCTTGATCGCCTGCGTCAACACGTCCGGCGTCGGCGTCGTATCTTTCCAGACGTCGTCGAGGAGCTGATCGCGGCTCAGCGTACGGCCTGCCGAAGACGCCAGACGCACCAGCACCGCCGCGCCTCTCGGCGTGAGTTTCGTGTCGGGGCGCGTGACGAGGCGGAGCGTTTCCAGGTCGAGCACGTGCTCGCCGACTTCGAGGAAACGACCCGCATCAGGTGGACGGTTCGGGAATGCGTTCAACGGTCGTTCCGCGCCCTGCGAAATACACCATCTATCGTATGTTGTAGGCCACTGCAGCGCCAGATGCCGGCAATGCGGCATTCGGCTGGGTAGGGCGGCTGAGAGCCGATCGACCGAGCGTCACGCAGGCAGCGATCTTTCCCGACTCCTGCACCTCGGGTCGTCAGGCTTGAGGCTACGTTGTGCGTAGTCGCCCATCTCGGCGCCCCTCATGGCGAAGCGCACCTGGCGACATCCGCAGCCGCGGGCAATTAGTCGGCGTAGCGCCAGCGCGTTACTTCTTGTCGCGGCCACGATGTTTCGCTCGAGACATCGAAGAACTCTCCATACCTGTATTCGCCGATGCAAGCCTGATCTTCGCGCCGCTTGACGAATTCGACGCGCGAATCCGGCCTCGGGCAGACCGTTGCTGCAGGCATCCAGTCGTGATCGTCGGGCAATCGTGTCTCCGATGCGCGAGCGGAAGCCTGCCGCAGCGCTTCGTGGTCGAGCAATTGTTCGTCGGTATCGCGCATCCGCTTGCGCCGCAGATTGGCGGCGATGATCTTGAGTGCTTCGTAACGGCGCCGCTCGATCAGTACCTTGTTGGCGTCTCTCACCATGTCGTCCAGTAATCCCGTGCGCAAGAATGCATTGCGCAGTTTATTCGCTCATGAGCAATGGCTGGAGTGGCGTTTGCCCCACGCGCCGTGGGCAATATGTCCTGTGCGTTCACCAGGCCGCGAAGGCGGTCGCTGGCATGAGCGTGCTCCGATGGCGACGACGCGCGATGCGCCCACTGGGGTCTGCGGTCATCCGCTGCCAAATGTCTGCGAACCGTCACCCTGCAGCTCAAAGGGATCAGCCTCTTCGGAGTCGCGGACTATCCTGCCCTGCGCGATCTCGATCCACCGGTACTGTCCGCGGATTCTCGCATTGAAGAAGGCGGTCAGATCCTCGGATTCGTTCATCGGCGCGGCGATGTCGAAAGGAACGCCCGAGAAGACGAACATGCGTCCGGAATCGAACGAGACGATCAAGTTACTGCCAATCGAATGGTATGCGCTTGAACAGACAGCTCCGATGCCTTTCATGCACTGTCCTCGTACGACGATCTTCGCACATTGTGTTGGTCGGACGATAGCACATGCGCGTCCAGCCCTTGAGCTGGAAGATCCTTGGTACGGTGTCCTCAGTCATCGCCAGCAAGCCTGCCACCGTGTAGTAGCCGAATGAGGGCTGCTCATCGAGCATTGCCTTGAGCGGTTCGGCCAGGACTTCATTGACTGCGTGTGGCTCCCATCATTGCGCTCATGGGTGCCTCCTTGTTCAAACGTGACAACTGAGCAGGTTTTCACTGGGACATTGCAAGTCCGCCAGCCGGGTGGAGATTGCCGACTTCCAGTTTCGTGGCCTGAGACGCTTCGCCACGATTCTTCTTGGCATCGCACAGGCGGGCAAGTGTCGTTCGCGATGATCAATGTGCCCCATTGCCTTCACCGCGCTAGCATGTGCCCACCATCCGAGCCGGTGCCCGACCGTGTGCTACTCCGCCCAAGTCCAGTCCGAATACGGAAAGTACGTCCGCATGTGGGGCGCTGATATCAGCCTGCGCCAGTTCTACTGCATGTATTGGGTTCGCCACCAAACGGTAGGGATGAAGATTCCGAAGTTCATCGATTCGTGGTTCGCCAACCCGATGAACGACGACGAGCGTCAGATCAAGGCGCTGATCGA
>JBDSBK010000292.1:0-4164 GCA_039921645.1 Dokdonella sp. | reverse complement strand
GGCGGACGCGGCGCACTGATTGACAAGCTCGGACGGCATGCGCGAACGAAGAGGGTCGAGCATGAAATCAAACCTTTTCGTCCTCGCAAGTGCGCGACGCTCCCGCGTCTTGCATGGGTGGGAGCGGCTTCAGCTGCGATGCTTCAGTGTGAAATCGCATCCGATGTCGTCTTGCCAATCATTCCCGCGAAGCGAAGGCATCGAAAGCATGAATTGCCCGTCATCAGGACTCTCGTAAACCCGCTTTTCGTCGGAGCGGCTTCAGGCGCGATGCATTCTCGCCAAAAAAAAGCATCGCGGCTGAAGCCGCTCCCACAAGATCGCGCCGTTGCCAGACGATCGCGCCGCTGCCACACGATCGCGCCGCTGCCATGAGATCGACGTTGCTCAATGTCCGGGCGGCCGCGGCAAGCGCTCTATCGAGTTATTCTCCTGGTCCTCGGAAGGGTGGTTGGCCTGGATGAACTCGCCGCATGCTTGGATCGAAGCGCTCGAATGCGATGGATCGCTCGACGAGCCCGCGCGCCTGCGCGAACGTGCCGAAGTGCTGGATCGCCTCGAAACCTGGTTTTCATCGGAGCGCGACGCCGAAGCCGGCGAGCACGGGCTTCATCACCGTGCCATGGCTGTGCGAACGCGATTGGAAGCGATCAACCATTGCGTGTATGCCGAACTTCGCGAAGGGCTCCGTTGTGGTCGCGGGGGAGGGCTCTTGCTGCGTTGGGCCGATCAGCAACGCCAGCGTGGCGTCGACGGTTACGATCATCTCGACGATCTGCTCGCCGGTGTTTTGCCCTTCGATCCACCGGATGACGTCGCCGATCCGCCCGCAGAGATGGTGTTCTACCAGCCCACGCCAGCGCGTCACATCTTCGATCTCATCCGGCGCACGGCGCTCACTGCCGATGACGTAGTTGTGGATATTGGAGCGGGACTCGGCCACGTGCCGCTGCTCGTCGCGCTCTGCACGCGGGCGCGCGCCATCGGCATCGAACGCGAGGCTGCATTCGTCACGCGCGCACGGCAGTGCGCAGCCGCGTTGAATCTGAGCCGCGTCGGGTTCATCGAGCAGGACGCGCGCACAGCGGATTTCTCCACCGGCACGGTGTTCTATCTCTACACGCCGTTCAGTGGGTCGATCCTGCGCAGCGTATTGGGTTCTCTACGGCAAGAGTCCAGCCATCGCGGGATCCGCGTGTGCACGTATGGACCGTGCACGGAGGTCGTCGCGAACGAATCGTGGCTTTCGGCCGCCGAACCTGTGGAAGCGAATCGCGTGGCCGTGTTTCGCTCGCGCGATTGCGATGCGCTCGATCCGGGATAGGCGGGTTCAGGCAAGCACATTGCCGCCTGAACCCGCTGCTTGCTTCTTACTCGAACCCGCTCGCGAAAATCGCATCCGGCATGACATCGTGAATGCTCACGTTGTTCAACTGGATCCACATCATGTGGTTGCCGTCTTCCACCATCCACGATGTCTTCTCGAAGAACTCGGGGCCGAAGCTGCGGTTGATGCGGTTCAAGTCGTCCGAATCGAACATGTCGCCGCCGGGATTGAAGAGCTCGAACTCGAACGCCTGATTCGACGACGTCGGTGTTGCGAAGAGATGGATGCCATCCGACTTCGGATAATCGTTGGTGAGCATCACCAATGGACCGTCCGTCGTGGATGTCAGCGTCTCGCTCGCCGCACCCGCATGAAACTGGAACGTGTCGAGGCGGATCGGATAGCTCGTCGCATTGCCCGGTTGCGCCTCGAAACCCTCGGGAGACATGACGAATGAAAGCGTCACGTCCGTTCCAGCGACGATTCCCGCGAACGGTCCGCTGGGCAGGTCGTTGTAATCAACGGTGCCGTGCGCTTCGAGGATCGCGTCCGTCGGCTGGTTCGAATGCAGGTCGATCACGAACGCCGCCATGTTGCCACTCTCATTGATGCCCCAGCCGCCAAATGTCTGGCCGTCTGCAGAAATGGCGGTTGCCGCAGCGAGCGTCCAGCCGTTGGGAATCTTCGCTCCGCGTGCCGTCACATAGTCGGAGAGTGCCTGCAAACCCGTTTCGGATGTCCAGATGCTAGCGGTGCGAATCGGCCACACGCCACTCGCGCCGATGATGATGTTGCCGTCGTCGCTGACGGCGAACGCATACGACTCGGGTGGCAGGAAACCGTCTGGCGTCGGCGATGTCGCCGGCTTCGTCAGGTCGATGCGTGCCGATTGCCGAACGGAACTTCCCGGTCGTGCCGGCGCGCGCAATGTCGGCAGAATGCCAATTGGTTGCGTGCCGGTGGCGGCCGTCCAGCGCCACGCTTCGCTGCCGTTTTCCGTGTAGTAGCCGCCGCCCACGACCACGCTGCCATCTGCGGTCGATGCCAGGGCTTCGCCGACCGGATTGCCGCCGGCATCCACGAGGTCGACTGGTTGGCCGTTGCGCCACACCACGCCGGTGCGATAGCCGTCGGATTGGTCGTTCCATCCGAACACCACGCTGCCATCGTGGCTGATGCCGTTGGCGCGCGAGAAGGTGTCCGGACGATTGACCGGCAGGCGTGAGATGCCGGTGGCGCTGCTCCAGCGGAACGCGATCGGATTGCCGGTCTCGTCGTACGCCAGTCCCACCGCGACGCCGGCATCGGAGACGCCATAGGCGCTGCTGAGATAACCATCCACCTGCGAACTGCCAGGGTAGGGGCCGATCACGATGGGGCCCACGACGGGCGAATTGCTGTAGGCGATCGCGGCGATCTCGTTCCCGTCGATGTCGTGCACCGCGCCGGGGATCGGCTGTGCCCACGCGCTGACCCCGAGCGCGTCGAGGAAATCGGGGATCGTTTGCGTTCCCGTCTCCGGGGTCCAGCGCCAGGAAGGCGCGCCGCTGTAGCCGGTTGCGACCACGCCGGTGGCAATGCGGCCGTTATGCGACAGGCCGGCGACGCCGCCGAATTCAACGACCTGATAGAAGGTGGCCGCGTGCGCGAGCCCGGTGAGCATGCCAACGGCAACTGCGGTGAAACCGACAAGACGCATGCAAGACTCCTGCGATCAAAGGAGGTCGCACGTTGGCCGCAGTAGGCTCTGAATGCCATTCCCGGCCCATTCGCGCTTCTTTCGCGCTCGATTCACGGGCCGCGCAAGAGGCTCGCTATTGCGCAGCAGCCGGTGCGGAACCTGCCAACACCGTCACGACTTCCGGGATGTTCCGATCGCCGGCGAGGCCGCGAACGGTTGCCAGCGCGGTCGTCCATGCTTCCGCTTGACCGAGTGCCGCATACAGCCGAGCGCGGGCGAGCGCGCAGCCGAAATCACGCTCGGCCCAGCGTGTCGCTCGGCCAATGACGGCACTGGCCTGTTCCAGATTCCCTTCGGCGATCAACACGTTCCCGTACGAAATCACTACTTCGGCGATGTCGACCGGCACGCCGCCGCGCGCAGCGCGATCCAGCGCACGATCGTATTCCGCATGAGCGGCGGCCGCGTTGTTTTCCGCTTTCAGCTGCTCGGCGCGTGCAAGATGCGCGTACAAGGTAGCTGCCGAATCCGGTATCGATGCTGCCCAACGTTCCAGCGCATCCACTTGATCTGCCGCTTCCTTTCCGCGGCCATCCGCGCGCAGCGCACGAATGGCCGTGAGGGACGCGGCGAGCCGGTCGCGAACGTCTTCGCCTTCGGCAAGAACAGGAACAGCAGCGAGCGCGGGATCGATCGCCTCATGGAATCGGCCGGACAGAACGCGAAGCCGCGCAAGCGCGCCGCGGCCGGCAGCCAGCACATTCCTTTCACGTACCGGATCCGCTTCCGCGATGACGGCGCTCAACAGTTCCTCGGCATCGCGTCGGCGCCCGTTTGCATCCAGCGCAAGCGCTCGATTGATCGTCAGGGCGTGCCGGATACCCGCGTTCATGAGTCGATTGCGCACCTGCCATGCCCGATCGCTGGCGAGCAGTGCTGCAGCGGGATCGAGCAACGCGAGTTGCGCAGTCACTTCCGCGCTGGTCGTCACCGCCAGTTCGTTCAAGGTGTCGAAGCGCTCGAAACTTTGCGCCGCGCGATCCAGCGTCGGTGCCGCAGATGCGTATCGATCGAGCGCTGCATCGAGCATGCCCTCGTTCGCTTCGACGCGCGCCAGTGCGAGACGGTCGCCCGCGAGTTCGAACATGATGCGTGC
>JBDSBK010000291.1:0-5855 GCA_039921645.1 Dokdonella sp. | reverse complement strand
GGGCATCAGGTGCTGCACCGCGACCTGTCGGCTCAGCGCCCCGGTGATACGGTGAACGCGTTGGCGTTCTTCGACGACTATCGCGCCGCTAACGGCGCGACCCGCATCGTCCCCGGCAGTCACCGTCCTGCGCAGGATGAAGCTCCGTTCGACGACAGTGACGAGTCGCGTTCGATGCAACTCTCAGGCTCGGCCGGCGACATCCTCGTCTTCGATGCGGATCTTTTGCATGCAGGTAGCTTGAACGCGATCGGCGCTCGCCGTCGATCCGTCCTGATCTGTTATCTCACCGAGCAACTGCATGCCTCACACCTTGAAACGGCGAAGTTGCGCAGCATACGGATGGATACGACGGATCGCTTCGATCCGACGGATTTTGCGAGCTGATAAACCCCAGGCCAGGGTTCGGATATTCAATGGAAAAATCCCACAGGACCATCCCGATACACTTGCTCACTCTGTTCGATGCGGGCAAGGTCCAGGTCAGTGTTTCCAGAGATTCGTTGTCCATTACACACTCTTTACTCAACCCATATGCCTCAACACATCGGAATCGTCGCCTGCTCCGCAGAGGGAGCTTCGCTCTGCTACCGCACCATCTGCACCGAAGGCGCGCGCCTTCTCGGTGCGCATGCGCATCCTGAAATTTCCATGCATTCCCTGTCGCTCGCGCAGTATGTGGTCTGCCTCGAGCGCCAGGACATGCAAGGTGTCGCCGATCTCATGCTGCGCTCGGCGGAAAAACTTGCGGCGATTGGCGCCGACTTTCTCATCTGTCCGGACAACACGATCCATCAAGCATTCGACTGCGTCGAACCGCGCTCTCCGCGCCCGTGGCTGCATATTGCCGAGGTGGTCGCGGCCGAGGCCGCACGGTACGGCTACCGCCGCGTTGGATTGATGGGAACGCGATGGCTGGTCGACAGCGATGTCTATCCTCGGAAACTTTCATCTCGCAGCATCGAGTGCGTCCGTCCAACCGTGGTCGAACGCGAGGAGACCAGCCGCATCATCATGGAAGAGCTTGTGTACGGCACCTTCAAGCCAGAGTCGATCGCACGTTTTCAGGCGGTCATCGAAGGGCTGAGGAATCAGGGCTGTGACGCGGTCGTCCTCGGCTGTACCGAAATTCCGCTGATCATCAACGACGCGAACTCGTCATTGCCGACGCTGGATTCCACGCGCCTGCTGGCACGTGCGGCGCTGCAACGCGCAATTCACGGTATCTAAGCGAGCGAACGGCGTCGGTTCATTTGTCGCATGCGCTTTCCGCCAACAAGGCCGGGAATTCCGCTGAGGCGTCTGCGTGGCTTCGACGCGCTACAACCATTCATTGTGCATAAGCGCGTATTGGAACAGACACAGTGTGCGAAAGCGCGCACTGTGTCTCTACACGTTTAGCGCTGGCAGCGTCCCCGACGCTCCGCTCGTCGTGTCTCCTGGAGCAACGATGAGCAATCTCTCTGACTGCGGCGTCGCCGAGAATGCCCTGTTGGCGGCATTTTCAGCCAAGGTCATCGCCGCTCTGCGCCCTCATCTCGAATTGCATCCGCTCGCCATCGGCGAATCGCTGTACATGGAAAATGCGGCGCAGACGTATGTTTATTTTCCGATATCCGGGATCGTGTCGATTGTCTATGTGCTGTCCGACGGTGCGACGGGCGAACTTGCGATCGTTGGCAACGACGGGCTGGTGGGATTGGCCGCTTTCATGGAAGGGCAAAGCGCTGCACATCGGGCGGTTGTCCAGGTGGAAGGGCACTGCTATCGGGTCAAGGCCAAGATCTTGACCGAGCTCTTCCGCACGGACAAAGCAGTGTCGAATATCCTGCTGCGATACATCCAGGTCGTCCTCGTGCAGCTGGCGCAGACGGCCATCTGCAATCGCAATCACACGCTCACCCAACAATTCTGTCGATGGATTCTCCTCAGTCTCGATCGCCTCGATACCAATGTCGTGAAAATGACCCAGCAGCTCATTGCAGAGATGCTCGGCGTGCGTCGAGAAGGCGTAAGTGTCATCGCTGGCCAACTGCGCGACGAACGACTCATCGAATATTCGCGCGGGACAATCACCGTCCTGGACAGGAAAGCCGTCGAGGACAGCGTATGCGAATGCTACGCGGCCGTGAGAGCCGAAACCAGGCGATTGCTGCCTGAAGCCCATCGACGCAGCAATCGCGCCCGCTGATGGTGCGGGTTCGATTCTGGCAGCTCATTCGCTGCTGAGCCGAGCGCAGCAAGCGTGTTCCATATGCGCGATCGCGTACAGACAGGTGATCGTCAACGGAGGTAAACAGGCGCTCCGCCAAAGAGGTGGATGGCCGTTGCCGCTCGCGCTTCAATGCGCTGCGATGATGCATTGCATGTCTTCAACAGGCGACCGCCGTGAGCAAGCCGTCGACGTTCGGCAACCTGTACAAGAATCTTGAGCAGGTCCGCGACCGGGTATTTCGCGGTGTGCTGCACAATCCCTTGTTCGTCTGGGCCGATGCGAATGGTGTCGTTCGTGGTACGAGGCCCGAGAATGCGCCCGAGGTTCCCACTGCCTGGATTGCCGGAACATTCGATGTCGGCGCGACGCCGGACGACATCGAGAAAGACTTGCGCCTCGTGCTGCGGGAGCGCTGCAGGGACATCATCCTGGACTAGGCTGCCATGGAATTCATTCAAGTGGATGCCGCCGAGCTTGCGGCCCTGAGAAACCTTCGCGCGGCCATCGAGGTCGCTCCGATCCGTCGATGCCTGCGCGTCGATGCAGGAGACGAAGGGTCCGCGTCTTATGAGGGCACCATTGAACTTGGATCCGTGGATTGTCTGCCCGGCACCCGGTTCGTTGTCATACCGGCAGACGAAATCGGGCGTTAGGCGCACGAGATCGAGCGTTGGTTTGATGCTGCAGCGGATCGGCGCAATGCTTTGCCCGCAGACATGCCTGAGCGACAGCGACCGCACTCATCGTGCGACGAGCGGATCCAGCCTGAAAACGTTGGCAATGCGCGGTCCTCCCGACATCTCGACCCACGTAAAGCGGCCGAGGATGCGGTGCTTGAAGCAGTCAAGAGGGTTTTTCGCCTTCGCGAACAGGGCTGCCAACGATGCCGGCACGGCATGAAAGACAAAGCATCGACCGGAATCAAAAGCGATGGTCAGCTTTCTTTCCGTTACATCGTAGTTACTCGATTCGATGGCGCGTGTTCCGTCGATGGGATTCCCCGCGTATCAGGCAACACTCTGCCGAGCTCAAGTGTGCTCTCTTGGCGTGCCGCGTACATGAACGACCGGAGACGATCGTCCACCTGTTGAGAGTCTCCCGCGAAGAAAATACGTGCTTCGGCGACCGATGCTCGCGAAATCCAATTGACCTGGAGGTAGAAACCGACAGCATGAACGAACGCGCATTTGCGATCTTCATGCGTTTTCCGCGGACTATGGGTTCATCTCTCGCAGGTGCTCATGCGTCGACCCGCCCGAAGGTACGATTTCCGAGTAGCCGCTTTTGAGCCATTTCAACTGGGGAAACATGCGCACGAGAATTTCGCGCCTGCTTGCGCACCACGCCTCGTGCCACTGCCTGAATTCGGCAGAGCTGTTGCACGATGGGCACTTGACGACAACGTCGAACGCCCGCGTGAGCGCATTTTCGATCTCGCAGGCGCATGTCGGGCACCTGAGATGAACACCGCGCATCGATTTGAGCGAGGGCGCGTTATTGCTCTGGGCGGTCGAAATGCTGCCGGTAGTAGACGCCACTAACTCGAGCTTCGTCATGGGGAATTCTCCCGTTTGAAAAACTACCATGAGCGCAGCAACCTGAACGAACCCACGGTTCAGTTTCAGCCCAATGCATAAGGCGCCCGAAGCCGGCGACGTCCACTCGCCGATCGACCTGACAATCGCCTCGCACGGGCCTCGACACAGGCTCCGGCATTTGCAAGCAACGTCGTCGGAAACACGTGCGCAATTCAGGCATCACGCGTTCGGATCATGCTCGACTGACGCTGATGCCGCGGATCAGCAATGACGCTAGGAGACGCTGCCCTGCTGATCGCTCGATGCGTTGCTCGCCATGGGCACCGTCACGCTGAAGCATGAGCCCTTGCCGACGATGGTGCGCACCTGCACGGCGTGTTCTAGCATCATCGCTGTTCGCGAGACGATCCAGAGGCCCAGGCCCAAGCCTTCGCTCGATGCGTCGACCTGCTGGAATGCGTCGAAGATGCGTTCCGCGCGCGAGGGTTCGATACCGATGCCGGTATCCAGCACTTCGATCAGCAGCTTGTCGCCAGAGCGCCTGCATCCAACGAGGACACGGCCTTCGCGCGTGTACTTGATTGCATTGCTGATCAGATTGCCGAGGATCGTGGAAAGCCATACGGGATGACTGCGGATGCGCTGACTCGAAGGCACGTACGACAGCACGATCTTCTTGCGCTCGGCTGCAGGTCCCCACATTTTCAGCAGTCCGTCGATCACTTCGGACACGGGGAACGTCGTGTGTTCGGGGGAAGCGCCATCGTCGCCGGGCGCCATCGTCAGCAGCTTGTTGAACTCCGAATCGATCATGCCCAGGGATTGCTCGGCGGTGACGAGACGCTCGTCGATCGCTGCAGGTGCATCGCGACGAGCACGCGCGATCGCGTAGAGCGCACTGCGTAACGGAGCCTTGAGGTCGTGGCCTATGGTGGTGAGCAGTCGATGACGAAAGCGTCCGTCCTCTTCGCTTCTCGCCAGCGTGCGGCGCAACTCGAGCTGCGCCATGACTTGCCGGGCGAGCGACTTGAGCGTCGATCGCTGGTCATCGTCGATGTCGCGCGCGACGTAGTCGAGAACGCATACGGTCCCGATAGGCAACCCGTCGGATGTCAGCAGCGGTGCGCCTGCATAGAAGCGCAGGCCCGGATCTCCCGTCACCAGCGGATTGAAGCGGAAACGGTCGTCGACGGTCGTATCGGTTACGACAAACAGCTCCGTCTGAAGAATCGCATGCGCGCAAATCGACGGCGACAGCGGCGTTTCGCGCACACCCAGGCCGATTTCGCTCTTGAACCACTGGCGCTCGGCATCGATGAAATTGACGACGGCAATCGGCGCTTTGCACACGTACGCCGCGATCTTCGCGATGTCGTCGAAAGCGCCTTCGGATCCGGTGTCGAGGATGCCGTAGGAACGCAATGCGGTGAGACGCGCCTGCTCATTGACGGGCGTGGGTGCACACAGGTGGCCTTCGATCATGGTTCCTCCAAGGGTCCCGAATCATACAGGCCGGCCGGATGACTTTTGCAGCTTCGCTGGACACATATCCGCACCCTGCCCAATCTCGCGCGCTTGCCTGCCCTGCCGCGCAACCGGAGCTGGCCTCGGCGAAGAAATGCGCGTCCGCCAACAGCACGCGTCCCATCATCGGACCCGCACTGCGCGCCCGATGCATGGCCGTCGATGGTCGCTCGCGCGATGCCTTCGCCCGATTCCTGCGTGCAAGACCTGCGATCTTGGCGACGTGGTCTCGGTCGACGGACACCTGCATCGCGTTCATGGCATTCATTCCGTGGCGCGCCGTTCTGCGCGGGTCTCCATCCATTCGTACAGCACTGGAAGCAGGACCAGCGTAAGCAGGGTGGACGTGATCAGGCCGCCGACCACAACCGCGGCCAGTGGCCGTTGCGTTTCGGCGCCGACCCCGCTGGATAACAGCATCGGCACAAGGCCGAGAATCGCGACGCTTGCAGTCATGAGCACCGGTCGCAAACGCAGTATCGTCCCGCGTATCACGGCGTCACGGATGGACAAGCCCGACTCGCGCAGTTCGTTCAAGAAACTCACGAGCACGATGCCGTTCAGCATCGCCACGCCGA
>JBDSBK010000290.1:0-2848 GCA_039921645.1 Dokdonella sp. | reverse complement strand
CAGTGCCGAACGCGGGCTACCACTTCGTCCAGTGGAGCGATGCATCGACGACGAATCCGCGTACCGACACGAATGTCACGGCGAACATCAGCATCACGGCGAGCTTCGCGATCAACACCTACACGCTGACCTACACGGCGGGTGCGAACGGGACGATCACGGGCACGTCGCCGCAGACGGTCAACTCGGGCGGGAGTGGCACAGCGGTCACTGCAGTGCCCAACGCGGGCTATCACTTCGTCCAATGGGGCGATGCTTCCATAGCGAACCCGCGCACCGACACCAACGTCACGACGAATGTCAGCGTGACGGCGAGCTTCGCGATCAACGCCTATACGCTGACCTACACGGCCGGTGCGAACGGGACGATCACGGGCACATCGCCGCAGACGGTGAACTCGGGCGGGAGTGGTACGGCGGTAACGGCGGTACCCAATGCGGGCTATCACTTCGTCCAGTGGAGTGATGCATCCACGACGAATCCGCGTACCGACACGAATGTCACGGCGAACATCAGCGTCACGGCGAGCTTCGCGATCAACACCTATACGCTGACCTATACGGCCGGCGCGAACGGGACAATCACGGGCACGTCGCCGCAGACGGTCAACTCGGGCGCAAATGGCACAGCGGTCACTGCAGTGCCCAACGCGGGCTATCACTTCGTCCAATGGAGCGATGCTTCCATAGCGAACCCGCGCACCGACACCAACGTCACGACGAATGTCAGCGTGACGGCGAGCTTCGCGATCAACACTTACACCGTAACGCCGAGCGCCGGTACCGGAGGAACACTCGCGCCGCCGACACCGCAGACGGTCAACGATGGCGCGACGACGAGCTTTGCCGTCAGCGCGAACGCCGGTTTCACGGTCGGCTCGGTAAGCGGTTGCGGCGGAAGTCTCGCCGGTGCGACCTTCACGACTGGCGTAGTGCATGCCAATTGCACGGTCGTCGCGGTGTTCAACGCACCGAGCCAGGTCGGAGCGACGGGTGGCGGCGGACAAAGCACGTTGGTGAATACGCCATTTGCAACGGCACTCAGCGTGCGCGTAGCGGATTCGGCCAATGCGCCGATTGCGGGTGCGGTCGTGAACTTTGCCGCGACGCCTGCGGGCAATGGTGCCAGCGCAACTTTGTCGGCACCGACGGCGACCACCAATGCCAGCGGTGTAGCAAGCGTGACCGCCACGGCGAATGCGATTGCCGGGAGCTACGTGGTAGGTGCCAGCGTGACGGGTGTGGTGGGAAGCGCGAGTTTCGCACTCGCCAACACGCAGGCGGCCGACATCTCGATCGGTATCGACGACGGCCACGGCTACGCGGGCTACGGCCGGACGCTCAATTACACCGTGACCGTTCACAACGCAGGTCCGACCGGTGCGAGCGGCATCAGCGTGGCCAACGTGTTGCCGCCGCAATTGGACATCAGCCAGGCGCATTGGATTTGCCTCGGCGGTGACCCGGGAACGCAGTGCACGGCCAGCGGCATTGGGGCGCTTATGGACAATGCCGTAGCGGTGCCGGCACAGGCGAGCGTCAGCTGGATGCTGAGCGCACCGGTGTTCGCGAATCCTGCGGGTGGAACCGTCGATACCGCTGTGTCATTGACGAGTGCGGCGGATACGACGCCGGTGAACAACAGCTTCACCGATCATGATTGGCTGGTGTTGTTCCGCGTCGGCTTCGAAGTGGGTGACGACGGTGTGGATGCGGTTGAGTTCCCGTTGCTTGCACCGTTGCTTGCGCCCATGTCGCAGCGCCTCGATGCAGGCGACCCGGTTGCGGTGCGCATTCCAGAGCAGCAGACGAATGCGCTGGTGCGGACCTTGCTTGCGGGTGTTGGCTCGAATGGAAGCTTCCGCGTCGAAAGCGTGAGCTTCAATGCGGCCATTTGGTTGCGCCTTGTTGCGACCGGTGCCGAAGAGCGCACGACAGACTGGATAGCCGCGAAGCATGGAACCAGTGTCGAACTGCAATTGATTGCCACTGCGCAGGCATGGGCACTGCGGCTGGGCGGCGCAATGCATACGGTCGAACTGGATGTCGGGCGCGATCCTGTCGCTCAGCCGGTGTATCAACTGAACGGCGTTGCTTCCGGCTCAAACTGAAGGCTCAATCAGCGCAGTCAAAACCGCGGCGTCTTCGGATGTCGCGGTTTTTTTTGAACGCAATCCACATGACGAGGACAACCAACTTGGTTTTATCAGGACGGTAGCCGGAACAAACGCCGCGCGTTGAGCGTGGTCGCTTCGCTGACGGCCTCGGTGCTTTCGTTTCTCAGCGTCGCTACGTGCGCGAGCACTTCGATCAAGCGGGCCGGCTCATTGCGCTCGCCTCGATGTCCATCGAGCGGCTGGTCCGGCGCGTCGGTTTCCAGCAGCAGGTACTCGATCGGCATCTGCGCGACGATCGAACGCAGGCGCCTGGCGCGCTGGTAGGTCACCGGTCCGCCAATGCCGAGGCAGAATCCGAGCTTCCACAGCAGGCGTGCCTGTTCCTCGCTGCCGGAAAAACTGTGCACGACGCCGCTGAGGCCGCCGACCTTGCGCAACGTCGCGATGACTTCGTCGACGGCGCGACGCGCATGCAGGATCACGGGCAGTTCGAATTCGCGCGCGAGTTCAAGCTGACGCAGGAAGTACACGCGCTGTGTGTCGTGGTCTAGATCGTTCACGAAAAAATCCAGACCGCATTCGCCGACGGCGACGGGTCGTTCGCGTTCGAGCCAGTCACGCAATGCCGCCATGTGGTCCGGCTGATGCTCGGCGAGGTACATCGGGTGCAGGCCATAGGCAGGATGCAGGTTCGGCGTCGACGCGCAAAGCCCGCGCAACTTCGCGAATCC
>JBDSBK010000289.1:0-4725 GCA_039921645.1 Dokdonella sp. | reverse complement strand
GGCCATGCGACCGAGCGGGATCGCGGATCAGGTGTCCTTCGAAATGATCAACGGAGCCATTGCGAGTTGGGATTTTCAGGTTGACTCGAACGGCAATCTGCATATCTACACGACAACCCCAACGCATCCGGGCAACAGCATTTTCGACCTCAGCTCGACCGGCGATCTGTCCGTCTACGGCAGCGCCGCAAAGCCCGGCGGCGGCGCGTGGTCGGTGTTTTCGGATCGTCGCGTGAAACAGGACATCGCGCCGATCGAAGGTGCCGTCGACACCTTGTTGAAACTCAATCCGGTGAGTTTTCGCTATACCGCGGCGTATCGCACGGCGACCGCCAATGTGCCGGATCAGACCTATCTTGGCTTCATTGCGCAGGACTATGCAGGGGTCTTTCCGGAAGCGGTCAGCCGTACGAACGTGCGCGTGCCGGGCGCGAAGGACGACGAACCGCGCGTGCTGACGCTCGATCCGAATCCGGCATTGATCACCACCGTCGCCGCCGTGCAGGAATTGGCGCTGCAATCGCGTGACCGCGATGCCGAGGTACGCTCGTTGCGCGCGGAGAATGCGAAGCTGCGTACTGATCTCGATGCGCTGACTCAGCGGCTGGATGCGATCGACAGCACAAAGGAGCGGTGACATGGACGCACCCTGTTGCTCGAACCTGGCCCGACCGAACGTGCGTGGGACGGTCGCCGCGATATTGATCGCGTGGTTGGCGATTCCAATCGCGCACGCGGCACCGGCATCGCTGAAACTGAGCGGATCGGCCGTGCTCAGAACCGATCAGCCACAACAGCACGGCGATGCGTTTGCGCTCAAGGCCACTCTGATTCCACGAAGGGCGGCGTCCGCATCGGCGACCGTGCACGAAGGCGGCGCATTCGCGATGATCGGCAAGCTGGCAGCCGTGCCGCTGATCTGCTACGGCGACACGATCTTCCGAGACGACTTCGATGGTGATGGTTTCTGATGTAGTCGAGGGGAGTTCCGGCGGGCGGCGCACTGCTTGGATGGGGTACCGCGCGTCGCTCATGCATCCCTCAAGCGTTCTCCGCGATGGACGGAGATTCGCGTCACCTTCGCGGTAGCGCATCGCCTGCGGCCGCCGGTGGCAAGCGAAAAAAAGCCCGTGCTAGCTTCGCTGCTCGATGGGAGCGTGCGATGCAGTGTTGGCTTGCGATGTGCGGTCTTCTGCTTGGCGGGTACCTCCCCCGATGGCGCGCGCGCTCGATGGCGACGTCGATCCAAGCTTCGGCATCAACGGCCAGGTCACGATCGCGCGACCGAGTCTGGGGTTTCCGACCACGACTGCGCCTGGCGCGTTCCTCGCCGCAGGCACGCTCGCGCTGCAATGGCTCGACTACCAGCGCCTCGCGCGGGCGCATTCTGGCGATATCTACATCTTCCTGATCGCCCTCGCCTTCGTCGCGCTCGGCGTCTATCTCGGCATGCGCGTGATCGGTGCGCACAAGGCGGCACCGTTCGACGGCAACTCGGCGCGAAGCGTCGCACGGATGCGATCAATCGGGCGCGCGAGCTCGGTATCGTTCCCTGATCGACGCGGATTGAGGGTGATTTGCCGCAAATCACCCTTTTGGGCGATTGCGCGACAGCCTTCCAGCGCAGGTAATGGCGGCACACCATTGAGAGGGAGGCGTTTCCATGCTGCGAAAAATTCTTTCTTACGGAACGGTCGGCGGCCTGTTCATCGGCGGGGTCGTGTTTGTGCTGACGGTCACGTCGAAGGATCACATGCCGTACGGCATGGTGATCGGCTACCTGACCATGCTGGTCGGACTCAGCACGGTATTTGCCGCGATCAAGCGGCAGCGCGACACGGAACTCGGTGGCGTGATCCGCTTCTGGCCTGCGTTTGGTCTCGGGATCGGGATCACCCTTGTCGCAAGCGTCTTGTACGTAATCGCGTGGGAGGCCGCACTTGCGGTCACGCATATGGATTTCGGTGGCGTCTACGCGAACATCCTGGTCGAGCAGGAGAAGGCGAAAGGCGTCAGCGGAGAAGCGCTGGCCAAATTCAGTGCGGAGATGGAGCAGTTCAGGATGCAGTATGCGAGCCCGCTCTACCGCATGCCGATGACGTTCACCGAGATCTTTCCTCTCGGGCTGCTGGTCTCGCTGGTGTCGGCTGCGTTGTTGCGCAATAGTCGGTTTCTGCCCGCACGCCGGGGCTGAGCGCAACGACGTCGGGGAAATGTCCCGGGTCCCGATCTGCATTTCCAAAAGGAGCCGTGCTTGGCAGCCACAACGGATGTTGCTCGCCCGCATCAACGCAAAAAGCCGCCGCGTCGGCCAGGAATTCCGTGGATTGTCGGGACCGCTTTCATCGTGATGGCGAGCGCCTTGCTGGCGCTCACGCTTCAATGGCAGATTCCATTGATGCTCTGGGATCATCTGGACTTGGTGCCGATCTACGATGGCTTCGTCCACGACACGCTCGGCTGGTCGGACTTTTTGCGCATTCATGGCGGCCATTTGCACTCCGCCGCGTACGCGGTGCTTTTGCTCACGACGTATGCTTCGGGCGGCCATCCGTGGCTTGATTGCGTCTTCAGCTGGAGCTTGCTTGTCGTCTATGCGGGGCTGATCGCCGGCAGCGTGCTGGCCCTTGTGCGCGAAACGGGTGTCGGCATCGCATGGCCGTTGCTGCTCGTGTTTCTGGCCTTGTTTCCAGGTCATCTCGCCAATTTGCAATGGGGATGGCAGGTCGCCGTATTCCTGTGCCTGGTGGGAATGGTCGGCGTGGTACGCCTGCTGTCGGCGCCCAATCTTTCGACCCTGCAGATGCTGCTGGCGCTGTTGTGCGCGATGCTCGCATGCATGAGCTTCGCAATCGGAATCGCCGTGCTGCCGGCAGCGGTTGCGCTCGTCCTCTTGCGACACGAACTCTCGTGGACGCGACGCCTGCTCTACGCGGCACCGTGGCTGGCTGCGGGAGCCGCTTACATCGCATTGTTCGAACGCGATACCGCGTCCGCATCACTGCAATGGCTGGAAGTCTGTCTGTACGTGCTGAACTTCCTTGGCGCAGGCGTGGCGCGTTTCGCCACCAACCTGGCGCCCTGGCTGGCCGCCGGCGCCGTCGTCAGCGGTCTATGGGCTATTCGATTGCTTCATCGACGGCCTGCAAGCCTGTGCTGGACCGGCTACTTTCTGGTCGTGCTCATCAGCGCGGTCCTGGTCGCCTACGGGAGAGCCGCTTCGTACGGTCCGGATCATGCGTTTGTCACGCGCTACGTGAGTTTTTCCTCGCTGTTCTGGATCGGCTGGCTGGGTCTGATGGCGCAGGCCCGCGTCACCGGGGATCTTCGACCGGTACATGCGCATGTGCTGCTGTCCGTGATCGCCGCGTTCACCGTGTTCAACGGGCTGCATTTGTCGAAGAAGGCGTCGCTGGTATCCGAGCATGCTCGCGAAGTGGCGCAAGAAATTCGACAATCCTATCCGGCTGTGCGTACGGCCCTCCTTCGCGAAATCTACTTTGATCAGCCGGACGTGGCACGTCGGCGGCTCGCGCTGCTCCATGCCTGGAAGTTCGCTCCATTCGATTGATCGCGTGCAACGAATCCATCTGCGGAGAGTCCCGCGCTTTCTGCGCCAGCGGCAAGTTATCTCCGCGGAAATTCGCGGTCTTGCGGACGGCGAGCTTCATCCTCGCAACGCCTTCAAAAGCCGCACCCGTCACATCTGCCGAAACAGATGCAGGTAATTCCGGCTTACCGGCAGCACCTCTTCACGCCCCTTCAAATGAATATGCGCCGTCTCGTTTTCGCCACGCGTGACGTGACCGATCGCGCGCAGATTCACCACCACAGCGCGGTGTACCTGTACGAAGTGCGTTGCATCCAGCTGCGTCACCAGTTCCTTCAGTGGCGTGCGGATCAGGGCTTCGCCCGGCTTGCCCTGATCGCCGCGCCAGGCGATTCGCGTGTATTTTTCGTCGGAACGCAGATAGTCGATCTCGTCGGCCGCAATCATGCGTACGACCTGGCCGACCGATGCACGTATCCACTGCATCGGTGCAGGCGACGAGTTCTTGCGCAAATGCGCCGCAAGTTGCTCGACCAAGGCGGCAGTGTCGGGCACCGGTTGCGCCGCACGCAGGCGTTCCTGCAGACGTGCAACGGTATCGGCGAGGCGGGCCGCTTCCACCGGCTTCACGAGATAGTCGAGCGCGCCGTGCTCGAACGCCTGCACCGCGTATTGATCGAATGCGGTGACGAACACGAGGTGCGCGCGGCGCCCGATGAAACGCGCCGCCTCCACGCCCGACAATCCCGGCATGTGCACGTCCAAAAAGCACATGTCCGGCTGGAGCGCCTCGAATTGTTCGACCGCCTCGCGCCCGTTGCGCGCCTGCGCAACGACTTCCAGTTGCGGCCATGCCAGCGCGAGCTGGCGCGCGAGCGCCTTGCGCAGCAGCGGCTCGTCGTCGGCAATCAAGGCGGTAGGACGACGTTCGGTCATGCGGGTCCTCTGCATGCGGGAAATTCAATCTCGGCGCGCGCGCCGTGCGGTTGCAGGGAAATCAGGCGCAACTGCGCATCGTTGCCGAACGCCAATTGCAGTCGTTCGCGCAGATTCGACAAGCCGGTGCCGAGTCCATCGCCTGCCTGCGCGAGGCCCACACCGGTATCGACGACGCCGGCGAGGCAGCGTCCCTCCCGCACACGCACGCACACGTCGATCCTGCCGCCCTCCTCGCC
>JBDSBK010000288.1:0-6448 GCA_039921645.1 Dokdonella sp. | reverse complement strand
GCACCTGCTCGTCCTCGTCGCCGTGGATGTCGACGTGACGTTCCAGAATCACCTTGTCCTGGGTCAGCGTGCCGGTCTTGTCCGTGCACAGCACATCGATCGCGCCGAAGTTCTGGATCGCGCTGAGCCGCTTGACGATCACGTCCTTCTTCGCCATCGCCATCGCGCCCTTGGCGAGATTGATGGTGACGATCATCGGCAGCATTTCCGGCGTCAGGCCGACCGCCACGGCGACGGCAAACATGAAGGCGTCGAGCCACGCCCCCTTGGCAAAACCATTGAGCAGGAATACCAGCGGCACCATCACGGCCATGAAACGCAGCATCAGCCAGGCGAAACGCTGCACGCCCTTGTCGAAACTCGTCTGAACGCGCTGACCGACCAGCGAACCGGCGAGCGCGCCGAAATACGTGCGTGCACCCGTTGCCGCGATCACGCCAGTGGCGCTGCCGCTGATCACGTTGCTGCCCATGAAGCACAGGTTCTTCGCATCCAGAGGCGCGCTCGCATCGGCATCGATGCCGGCGAACTTCTCGACCGGCATGGATTCGCCGGTCAGCGCGGATTGATTGATGAACAGGTCCTTCGCGCTGAGCAGGCGCAGATCGGCTGGAATCATGTCGCCTGCCGACAAGTGCACGACATCGCCGGGCACGAGTTGCTCGATCGGAATCTCTGTCTTCTGCGCGACCGGCGCGATCGAACCGGCATCCTCGTCGCCTTCCGTCGGGGCCGGCACGCGGCGTGCTGTCGCCGTGTTGCTGACCATATTGCGCAATTGCTCGACCGCGCGACCGGTGCGTGCTTCCTGGAAATAGGACAGGAACACCGCCATGAACACCATCGCGAGCATGATGACGGCGCCGACCTTGTCGTCGCCGATCCAGGAAACGACGGCAAGCACGGTCAACAGGATGTTGATCGGGTTGGTGAAAAACCGATGCGCGATTTCAAGCAGGAACGCGCGCTTCTTTTCCTGCGCGACGACGTTCGGGCCGTATTCTTCCAGCCGTGTCTCGACGTCGGCGACCGACAAGCCGTCGCCACTGACGCCCAGACGAACCAGCGCATCGGCACCGTCGAGGCGCACGAATTCAAGCAGGGGGTGGTTGACCGGCGCGTGGCGGCGGGCATCGTTGCCGACGCGCAGCGCGGCCGGCACGGCAACCGCAAGGAGGTTGAGTTTGAACATGGCGACTCCGGAATCGGGGGGCGGTGATCGTGATCACGCTGCCGCCAGGGAATCGCCGGTCACTCCCGACGCGTCGTCACGACGCGCACGGGTCAGCCTGCCATTCGCTCCGTGGTGGCAGCGTTGCTTCGTCTGGGACTACTGCAGCTTTCCACGGAGGGAACCTCTTGAGGTTGATACGCACACGAACGCATGCGCGGGATGATGGTAGACCGCTGGTTCTTTCGCCGCCCTTTCAACGCTTCGCCAATTGCTCGGCGATCGCATCGAAAAACGCGTCGGGCAATTCGGCACGCACCGGCACGCACCAGAAATTCGGCTGCGCAAAAACAGTGCACTTGACTGCGTCCTTCTCGGTCATCAGCAGCGGCAACGCGTCGCCGAATGCGAGCTCGGACGCGACGAACGCATGATGATCCGGAAACGCGTGCGCGATAACGTCGATGCCATGCGCACGCAATCCATCGAAGAACCGCTCCGGGTTGCCGATGGCGGCGACGGCGTGCACGCGTTCGCCTGCAAAGGATTCCAGCGGTCGCACGGACGCGCTGCGCGTGACCGGCACCGCCATGTCGCCGACGAGTCGCATCGGGATTTCGCCGGATTGCGCGGCACCGCCGTTGCAGACGCGGAATGAAAAGTCCTGCAGACGCGCAAGAGGCTCGCGCAACGGACCCGCCGGCAGCAGGCGTACGTTGCCGAAGCGGCGCTGGCCATCGATCACGCAGATTTCGACAGTGCGCGCCAACGCAGGGTTCTGCAGCCCGTCGTCAGCCAGCACGACATCCACACCGCGCTCGATGAGCAACGCCGCCGCACGCGCGCGGTCACGTCCCACGGCAACCGGCGCACCGGTGCGTTGACGGATCAGGCAGGGTTCGTCGCCAACCATCGCTGGCGATGGCATGTCGTCGAGCAACAACGGTTCGCGTCGGGTCCCGCCATAGCCGCGACTCACGACGCCGGGCTTGAATCCGCGCAGGCGCAAGGCTTCCACCAGCGCGATGGTCAGCGGCGTCTTGCCGCTGCCACCCGCCGTGAGATTGCCGACGACGATCACCGGAACCTTCAGACGCGCAGCCACGCGCCAGCCAAGCCGGTAAGGCATCAGATGTATCGCACGCAACAGTTTGTAGACTGGCACGAGTGCCGCGAGCCACCAGGGCACGCGCGCGCCGCCATACCAGATGCGTTCAATGCGGGATGCGGCGGGCATGGGCTGATGGCCGGAGGTCGAGAAATGGAGTATGCCGGCAACCCGGTATTGCGGTTGCCGCGAGGGCGTTCGCGCGCGTACCGCGGTTTCCTTCAACGCGATGTGTCAGAGCCCGACCTTCAGCGCTGCCTGGTCGCGAAATTGCAGTCGGTGCAACGCTGCGTAGTGTCCGCCACGCGCGAGCAGGGCCGCATGCGTGCCTTGCTCGACAATCGAACCGTGATCGAGCACGACGATCTGGTCCGCATGCTCGACCGTCGACAGGCGGTGCGCGATCACGATGACCGTGCGATCGCGGATCAGGCGCTGCAGCGCATCCTGGATCAAACGTTCCGATTCGCTGTCCAGAGCGCTGGTGGCCTCGTCGAGAATCAGGATCGGCGCATTCTTCAACAATGCACGCGCGATCGCGATGCGCTGGCGCTGGCCGCCGGACAGCAAGGCGCCACTTTCGCCGACGCGGCTGTGGATGCCGTTGGGCAACTGCCGAATGAATTCCATCGCATTGGCCGCTTCGGCGGCGGCCGTGATATCGGCCTCGCTCGCGTCTGCAAGTGCGCCGTACGCGATATTGCGCGCAACACTGTCGTCGAACAGGGTGACGCTCTGGCCAACCCATGCGATCTGCCGACGCAGACTGGCGAGCGTGTACTCGTCGAGCGCGTGGCCGTCGACGAGGACGCTGCCCGCGTCCGGCTCATGGAATCGCGGAATCAGGCTGGCCAACGTCGACTTGCCGCTGCCGGAACGGCCAACCAGGGCGGTGACGCTGCCACGCGGGCAGCACAGGCTGACGCCCTGCAGCGCGGGCTGGCTCGCGCCCGGATAGACCAGCCGCACATCGCGCAATTCCAGATCGCCCTTGACGCCGGCCAGCTCGCGCGTGCCTTCGTCGCGTTCGGGCGGCGTATCGATCAGGCTGAAAATTTCTTCGGCCGCGGCAAGACCCCGCTGCAGGTTCGACTGCACTGTGGTGAGGCGCTTCAGCGAAGGCAGGATGCCGCCCATGGCAAGAATAAGCGACGTGAACGCGCCGGGCGAAAGCTCGGCCAGCATCGCCGGCCGTGTCGCGAAATAGATGATCAGGGCGAGCGAGACGGCTGCGATCAACTGCACCGACGAACTGGCCAGACCATTGGTGGCCGCAACCTTGAGGCCGAGTCGGCGCGTCTGTTCGGACACGACATTGAAGCGCTCCGATTCGTAGCGCTGCCCGCCGAACACCTTGACTTCGCGGTTCGCGCCGACGACTTCCTCGACGACACCCGTCACCGTACCCATCGATCCCTGGATGCGATGGCTGATGCGGCGATAGCGCCGTCCGACATACACGACAAGCGCACCGACCAGAGGCACCATGACCAGCAAGGCGAGCGTCAGCTGCACGCTCGCGCGCAGCATCACCACCACATAGGCGACGACGCTGAGGCCATCGGTCACGGCGATCTTGATCGCCTCGGTTGACGCCTGTGCGACCTGCTCCGAGCTGTAGGTGATGCGCGCAATCTGGTGACCCGAGGCTTCGCGGTCGAAGAACGCCGATGGCAGGCGAAGATAGTGATCGAACACCTGCTGGCGCAGTTGCTGCACGACACCGCGACCGATGTAGGCGGTGCCGTAGTCGCCCACATAGATCGCAACGCTGCGTACCGCGAAAATCGACACGATCAGGATTGGCATCCAGAAGATCACCACCGGATCGCGCGCAATGAACAACTTGTCGAGCATCGGCGTGATGGTGCCAGCGAACAGGCCCATGCAGGCCGCATCCACGACCATGCCGAGCACCGTGATCAGCGCGACCGGCCAGTAGCGCCGCGCGTAGCCGAGCAACCGCGCGTAAAGGGCCAGACCGGAAGGCGCGGACGCGTCCGCTTTGCTCACCGTTCGCCCGCTGGCTGCGCGTGCGTCGTGGCGATCGACAAACGCGTGAACCCGAGTTCGCCCAGCGCATCCATTGCCGTGACCACGGCCTGGTGCGGCGTCAGCCCATCCGCACGCAGCAGCACCGGTCGCGACCGATCCTCGCCTGCGATCCTGGCGATCGCCTCCTTGAGCGAATCGAGGCCGGGGTTCAACACTTCGTTGTTGTCGATGAAGAAGTGTCCGTCGCGATCGATCATCAACGTCAATGCGTCGTGCTGTTCGCTTTGATCCGACGACTCGGCCTGCGGCAAGGTCACCTGCATGCGCGAGTGCTGCACGAACGTCGTGGTCAGCACGAAAAACATGAGCAGGGTCAGCAACACGTCGATCAACGAGATCACGTTGATCTCGAAATCGTCCTCGCGACGCGCGGAAGCGATTCTCATGCGCGCGCTCAGCCAGCGGTGCGCGCGACGCGCACCGGCGCAGCGACGGCGGGCGCGGCCTCAGCCCCTGCAGTCAATTCGTCGGTCAGCATGAACACCTGACGCTCCATTTCGACGACGAGACCCGACACGCGACTGCGGAAAAACCGATGGAACACATAGGCCGGAATCGCGACACAAAGCCCGGCGGCCGTGCAGACCAGCGCCTCGCCGATGCCGCCGGCCATCTTGAGCGGATCACCGACACCGCTGACCATCACCGAGAAGAACATGCGGATCAGACCGAATACCGTGCCGAGCAATCCAAGCAGGGGCGAGATCAGCGCGATCGTGCCCAGCGTATTGAGAAAGCGCTCGAGGCGGTGCACGACATGGCGACCGGTGTCCTCAACGCGCTCCTTGATGATCTCGCGCGGGCGATTGCGCACGGTCAGCGCAGCGGCGAGCAGTTCACCGAGCGGCGAGTTCGTGCGCAGCGCGTTCAGATGCTCCGGATCGAGCTTGCGCGTGCGTGCCCATTCGCGCACTTCGGCACCCAGGCCCGCCGGCACGACGGCCTTGCGCCGCAGGGTCCAGAAACGTTCGAGGATGATCGCGAGCGCAGCCGCGGAACACAGCAGGATCGGCAGCATTGCCCAGCTGCCCGCCATCAGGATTTCCAGCACAACGCCACCTTCACTGCAATTTCGACAGACCCGCATGATAGCAGCGCCGCCAGCGTCGTCTGTGCTGTGCGTTGCAAGGGCGCAGATAGCCGATCCTGCCTGCGCCGGTCAAGGCCGGACGGTCAAGGCCCGGGTGCTTATTCGCGCCAGTAGCGGTGCTGGCGAACACGCTCGCGCGCGACAATTCGCGGTGGCGCGGACGCGGGAAATGCAACCTGCAGCGCCCCCTCGCTCGCGGTGTTGTCGAGCGGAATTCCGGCTTGCGCGTAGCGCTCGACGATCGCCGGATTCGGATGACCGAAGCGGTTCTTCCAACCGGCGGAAACCAGCGCGAAAACCGGTTTCATCGCGGCCAGCAATTCCGTGCTGGATGAAGACTTGCTGCCGTGATGGGGGACTACCAGCACGAGGGGCGTACCGGCAGCGGTCTGGCCCGCGACAGCGCCCTCGACGTGGCGGCTGATATCGCCGGTCAGCAACAGGCGGCCTCCGCGACCTTCGACGAGCAGGACACAGGAGCGGTCGTTGTCGCTCGACGTAGCCGCGCTGCCGATCGCGTCGGACGCAGGATTGAGGACGGTGAATTCCACCTCGTCCCACACCCAGTGGTCGCCTTTCCTGCATTGCGCGCTGACCAGCGGCATGCGCTGCGGTTCCCCCGCACTCACGTTCGCATCCGGATAGGCCTTCGCAACCGCGGGTGCGCCGCCCGCGTGATCGTTGTCGCCATGGCTGACCATCAGCACATCGAGTTTGCCGATGCCAAACGCACGCAGGCTGGGCAGCACTGCCGCCTCGCCCAGATCGAACTCGGAGGGGTAGCGTGCGCCGGTATCGAAAAGCAACGCGTGGTCGTGCGTGCGCACGAACACCGAAAGGCCCTGACCGACGTCGATGACGGTCGCTTCAAACGCCGCATTCGAAGGCGCCGGGCGTTGCGGCCACAGCAATGGCAGGAACAGCACGAGCCCGAGCGCGCGCAACGGAACTCCTCGCGGCATGAACATCCATGCGGCGCCGACCGTCGCGAGCAGCATGGCCCACGGCGCCACTTCCGGCAGAT
>JBDSBK010000287.1:0-5432 GCA_039921645.1 Dokdonella sp. | reverse complement strand
GCCGTCGGCAAGACCGTCGTCAGCAGCGCGATGATCGATCGTGTGACCGCGCGACTCGAACGCCGCCTGCTCGAAGTGCCGGTGGGATTCAAGTGGTTTGCCGAAGGTCTGCTCGATGGCTCACTCGGTTTCGGCTGCGAGGAAAGTGCGGGCTCTTCGTTCCTGCGTCGCGACGGCAGCGTGTGGACGACGGACAAGGACGGCATCGCCGCGGCCCTGCTTTCCGCGGAGATCACGGCCAGCAGCGGTCACGATCCGGGTGCGGCGTATCAAAGGCTGTGCGACGAGCTCGGAGAAGTGTTCGCCGATCGTCGCGAAGCAAAAGCCGACGTTGCGCAAAAGAAGACGTTGTCGAAGTTGTCGCCTGCGCAGATCACGAGTACGACGCTTGCGGGGGACGCGATTACCGGCGTGCTCGACAAGGCACCCGGCAACGATGCGCCGATCGGCGGGATCAAGGTATGCACCGGCAGCGGCTGGTTTGCCGCGCGTCCATCGGGGACCGAAGACATCTACAAGATCTACGCGGAGAGTTTTCGCAGCAAGGCTCATCTGCAGGCCATCCTCGAAGAGGCCCAGGGCATCGTCGACCGCGCGCTCGCACGCGATTGACGCTGCCCATCGAAGCTTCGCAACAAGGGAATCACGTCATGTCCGATCGACTCGACCAGCAATGCATCGATACGCTCCGATTCCTGTCGGTGGACATGGTGCAGAAGGCGGACAGCGGCCACCCGGGGCTTCCACTCGGCGCCGCGCCAATGGCATATGTGTTGTGGACGCGATTCCTCAAACACAACCCACGCAATCCCGCGTGGGCAGATCGCGATCGCTTCGTGCTCTCGGCCGGTCACGGGTCCGCCTTGCTCTACAGCCTGCTGCATACGACGGGCTACGACGTGTCGCTGGACGACATCAAGCAGTTTCGCCAGTGGGGCAGCAGGACGCCGGGGCATCCCGAGCGCGAGCACACGCCGGGCGTGGAGGTGACGACCGGGCCGCTCGGGCAGGGATTCGCGAATGCGGTCGGCATGGCGATTGCGGAGGCGCAGCTCGCGGCGCGCTACAACCGCGAGGGTCACCTTGTAGTCGATCATCGTACGTATGCGCTCGCAGGCGATGGCGACCTGATGGAGGGGGTGGTGGCGGAAGCCGCGTCGTTGGCAGGACACCTGCGGCTGGGCAAGTTGACGTGCCTCTACGACGACAATCTCGTCACGCTTGCGGGCGGCACGCCGATCACGTTCACGGAGGATCGGGCCGCGCGTTTCGCCGCCTATGGCTGGCATGTCGTGCACGTTGCGGACGGCAACGATCTTGCGGCGATCGACGCCGCGCTGGTTGCCGCGCGCGCAGAAACCACGAAGCCCTCGTTGATCCTGGTGCGCACGCATATCGGCTTTGGCTCGCCGGAACAGGATAGCTACAAGGCGCACGGTTCTCCGCTCGGCGACGAGGATGTACGCAAGACCAAACAAAACCTCGGTTGGCCGATCGACCCGCCCTTCCTGATTCCCGACGAGGCGCTCGCGCACCTGCGTGAAGCGGTCACACGCGGGGCTGGCGATGAACAGGCGTGGGATGCGCGCATGCAGGCCTATGCGCAGGCATTTCCGGATCTCGCGGCGGAGTTGCAATGCAGTCTGCGCGGCGAGTTGCCGGCCGGATGGGATGTCGACATCCCGACATTTCCTGCCGACACGAAGGGTCTTGCGACGCGCGATGCGGGCGGCAAGATCATGAACGCGATCGCGCGAAAGTTGCCGGCGTTGACGGGTGGCTCGGCCGACCTCGATCCCTCGACCAAGACTGCGCTGAAGGACCTCGGTGATTTCAATCCACGACCGACGCCCGGCATCGACGAGCAGGGTTCCGATGGAGGAGGGTGGAGTTTTGCCGGGCGCAACCTGCACTTCGGCGTGCGCGAACATGCGATGGGTGCGATCGCGAACGGCATGGCCGCACACGGTGGCGTGGTCCCGTTCGGGGCTACGTTCCTGATCTTCTCCGACTATATGCGCCCGCCGATTCGACTCGCGGCATTGATGTCGCTGCATGTGATCCACGTGTTCACGCACGACAGCGTTGCGGTCGGTGAAGACGGGCCCACGCATCAACCGGTCGAGCAGCTTGCGGCCCTGCGCGCGATCCCGAACCTCACGTTGATGCGTCCCGCCGACGCGAACGAAACAGCCGTTGCGTGGCGTATCGCCCTCGAGTCGCGCAATCGGCCGGTCCTGCTCGCGTTGACGCGTCAGGCTGTTCCGACTCTGGATCGCACACGCCATGCACCGGCCGACGGCGTGCGCAAAGGGGCCTACGTTCTGCGTGACGCCGATGGCGCCACACCGCAGCTGATCTTGATCGCAAGCGGCTCCGAAGTGGGGTTGATCCTCGCAGCGGCAGACAGGTTGAATGGCGAAGGTATTGCGGTGCGCTGCGTATCGATGCCGAGTTGGGATCTGTTCGACGCGCAAGATGCTGCGTACCGCGATTCGGTGTTGCCGCACGGCGTGCGTGCGCGGCTCGCAGTGGAGGCGGGCAGCACGCAAGGCTGGCACCGCTACGTCGGCGATGGCGGTGACGTGATCGGCATCGATCGCTTCGGTGCGTCTGCGCCCGGCGATACCGTGCTGCGCGAATACGGGTTCAGCGTCGATCACGTTTGCGAGCGGGCGAAGGCTTTGCTGTGATTGTTTGCTTTACCGTGAAGGGTCCAGCCAGGCGATCATCAATGGCGGCGAAACTGAAAATGGGCGATCGTGTCCAGTGGAATTCCGAGGCCGCTCAAGTCAGCTGCGCAATCACCAAGGTTTTCGTGCGCGATTTCGGCTACAAGGGTCATACGCATCGAGCCACCGTCGGCGATCCGCACGACGAGATCCGGAGCGACAAACGCGCTCGTGTTGCAGCGCATAAGGGCGTGGCGCTGCGCGGGGTGGAGTGAGCCATGGCAACCATCGCGTCGAATCGTTACATCGAAAGTCCGGAGCACGAACGGACGCTCTGGACGATCGGCCATTCGACGCGTTCGCTCGACGAATTCCTCGAGTTGCTCGCCGGATACCGCATCCAGGCGATTGCCGATGTGCGGCGTTTTCCCGGCTCGCGGCGTTATCCGCACTTTGCGCGCGAGGCGCTCGCACAAACCTTGCCCGCACATGGCATTGCCTATCAATGGCTGCCCAAGCTTGGCGGCCGTCGTCGTGCACGTCCGGATTCCACCAACGTCGGTTGGCGCAACACGTCTTTCCGTGGCTACGCCGACCATCTCGATAGTGCCGAATTTGCCGATGGCATGCAGGAACTGATGATGCTGGCAGCGCTCGAGAGCACCGCCTTGATGTGTGCCGAAGCGTTGTGGTGGCGCTGTCATCGGGCATTGATCGCCGACGTTCTGACCCTGCGCGGAATTGAAGTCGTGCATATCCTCGACGCGATGCACAGCGCGGTGCATACGTATACGTCGCCTGCGCGTATTGTCCACGGGAAGCTGAGGTATCCCTTGCTGACTGCCGACGAAGTTCGCGACGCGAAGGCTTGAACACGGTCAATCCAGGCCCATATCGCGATGCGCAGGGTCGCTGCGTTGAGCGCGGTCAGTACGCGCGAGGAGGTTCCAATGTCCGCAACGAATTCGCTCGCACCGATCCGGATCGATTTCGTCTCCGATGTATCGTGCCCGTGGTGTGCCATCGGCCTGAAATCGCTCGAGCAGGCCATCGATCGCCTCGGCGACAAGGTCGCCGTCGATCTGCATTTTCAGCCATTCGAACTCAACCCGCAGATGCCGCCCGAAGGCGAGGACACCGTCGAGCATCTGGTGAAGAAGTACGGCTCCACGCCCGAGCAGCTTGCGCGCAATCGCGAGGCGATTCGCGCACGCGGTGCCGAGCTGGGGTTCGTGTTCAACCAGCGCATGCGCATCTACAACACCTTCGATGCGCACCGCCTGCTGCATTGGGCGGGAGTCGAGGGCCGCGATCACGAGCTTGCGCTCAAGCATGCGCTGTTGCGTGCGTATTTTACCGATGATGCCGATGTTTCATCGGCCGAGGTGCTCTTGCGGGCAGTCGAAGCGGCAGGCCTCGACGCCACGCGCGCCCAGCAGATTCTCGCATCCAACGAATATGCCGACGAAGTGCGCGCGCAGGAGCGCTTCTACATGGACCGCGGCATCCATTCGGTGCCCGCCGTGATCATCAATGACCGCCACCTGATTTCGGGTGGGCAACCGGTCGAGGTTTTCGAGTCCGCGTTGCGACGGATTGCGGAGCAGGGCGAGACCTGACGCTTGCAGTAGCGCAACGGCAGTCAGCCAAGCTCGTCGCTGTCCCCGCGATCTGTCCACGGTTGCTGCGTCACGTGAGCGCGGTTCGTGATTGGGGCCAGGAGTCCTGCTTCCACCAGAACGTCGATGCCTGTTGCCGGTCGGACTGCACGCGCGGGAATATTCTCTCCAGCACGCCATCGCGCGATAGCCGCATGTTTGGATTCGCCTTCGACGAGAAACAGCACCGCGCGCGCACGCGCCAGTCGCGCTGCGCTCAGTGTGACGCGCTGCGCGGGGGGCTTGGGCGCGTCCTGCACGGACAGCGTATCCGGTGCGTCCGGTGCCGTGCCCCAGTCGTGATCGGGGAAAAGGCTCGCCGTATGCCCGTCTTCGCCGAGACCCAGGATGACGAGATCGAAGTCGCCGACATCCCGCAGCACGTCTGCGTATGCGCGCGCTGCGGCATCCGCTCCGAATTCCGCGGGGATTGCGTGAATGCACTCACTCGGTATCGCAACGTGATCAAGCCACGCGTCACGGGCCATGCGGCTGTTGCGTTCCGGATCATCGATCGACAGGCAACGTTCGTCGCCGAAAAAAACTTGCCATCGCGACCAATCGGTATCCGAATCGCGCAAGGACAAAAAGGTTCGGCGCGGGGTACTGCCACCGCTGAGCACGATGCGGAAGCAGCCACGTGCCAAGATGGCTTCGGCTGCCGCGGCCAGGATTCTCTCGCGCGCGATGCGTTGCATGCCGCGCGTGTCGGCAACCGGAAGCCAGCGCACCTGCTGCTCGCCCAACGCGGAGATGACATTCGCCATGATCATTCCTTCTTGATCGCGTGACCGCCGAATCCGTTGCGCATCGAAGCGATGAGCTTGGAGGAGAACGATTCGGTATCGCGCGAACGCAGGCGCTCGATCAGCGATGCGGTGATGACCGGCGCGGGCACATCGAGATCGATCGCTTCGCTCACCGTCCAGCGACCTTCGCCCGAATCGGCAACGAACGGCGCGATGCCGTCCATGGTGGGATTCTTCCCCAGCGCGTCGGCGGTGAGATCGAGCAGCCATGAACGCACGACGCTGCCGGTGCGCCAGATTTCCGCGACCTGATGCAGGTCCAGCGCAAAATCCTTCTTGTGTTCGAGGATCGA
>JBDSBK010000286.1:0-3964 GCA_039921645.1 Dokdonella sp. | reverse complement strand
CTGGATCTCGGCGTCGACTTCGCCGCGGTCGACCGCGTGGTGCAGATTGGCAGCCCGCGCGGCATGGCGCGTCTTCTGCAGCGCGCCGGCCGCTCCAATCATCGACCCGGCGAGGCGAGCCGGATCCTGTGCGTACCGACGCACAGCCTCGAACTCGCCGAAGTGGCGGCGGCGCGGCGCGCGCTCGAGGCAGGTGCCATCGAACCTCGCCATCCGCTCGCGGGTGGCGCGGACGTACTTGCCCAGCATCTCACCACGCTCGCGCTCGGTGGCGGTTTTGAAGCGTCTGCCGCGTACGACGAAGTGTGCTCGACCCACGCCTATGCGCACCTCGATCGCGCGACGTTCGACGCCATCCTCGATTTTCTCGTTCATGGCGGTCCGGCGCTCGGTGCATACCCGGACTATTGCAAGCTGGTCGAAACGGAGGGTCGCTACCTCGCCGCGAGTCCACGCATCGCGCGACTGCACCGCTTCAACATCGGCACCATCGTCGCCGACGGCGCGGTCGAAGTGCGCTATCCCAAAGGCGGCCGCCTCGGACAGATCGAAGAGACGTTTGCTGCGCGGCTCACGCCCGGCGATCGTTTCCTGTTCGCCGGGCGCAGTCTCGAACTGGTGCGCGTGCGCGACATAACGGCATGGGTTCGTCTCGCGAAGGGGCGTCGCGGCGCGGTACCGCGCTGGATGGGAGGGCGCCTTGCGCTGTCCAACGAACTGGGCCGATGGTTGCACGCGATCCTCGCGGACGCAGATGCGCGCGAACCTGAAATGCGTCGCCTCGTGCCCCTGCTCAATTTGCAGCGACAGCATTCGGCCCTGCCCCAACCGCGCCAGTTGTTGATCGAGCGCATTCGCGCACGCGACGGCGAGCACCTGTTTGTCTATCCATTTGCGGGACGTCTGGTCCACGAGGGCCTGGGTGCGTTGCTTGCATTGCGGCTCGGTCGGCTGTTTCCGTCGACACTGGCCTTCGGGGCCAACGACTACGGCGTGATCGTCTCGTCGCCGACGCTGCCGTCGCTCGACAGCGCCTTGCTGCAGCAATTGCTGTCGCCCGATCACCTGCGCGAAGACCTGATCGACAGTATCGGCGCAGGCGAACTTGCACGTCGCCAGTTCCGCGAGATCGCGCGCATTTCCGGCCTGGTATTCGCGAGCACGCCGGGACGCGACAAATCGGTGCGCCATCTGCAGGCGGGCAGCGGACTGATCTACGACGTCCTCGTCGCACACGATCCAAGCCATCTTTTGTTGCGACAAGCCACCGAGGAGGTCCTGCAGCGAAGCTTCGATTTCGCGCAGTTGCGCGCCTGCCTCGATGACTTGGCCGGACGCGAACTGCTGTTGCAGAATCCCGCGCGGTTCACACCGTTTGCGTTTCCGCTGTGGAGCGAATGGATCCGTGGCGGCATGTCCAGCGAAGACTGGCAGACGCGCGTGCAGCGGCTCGCCGCCGATCTGGAGCGGCGCTCGAAATGATGCAGCTGGACGCGATCATTGCGGGCGAAGTCGTCCTGCTCGATGCGCGCCGCGCACTGTACTGGCCGCAGCGGCGCTGGTTGCTCGTGGCTGACCTGCATCTGGGCAAGGCCAGCTTGATGCGCCAGGCCGGCGCGGCATTGCCGAGAGGCACGACCTCGCGCGACCTCATCCGGCTCGACGAACTCGTCAGCGCGCATGCACCATCGCGCCTGATCGTTCTCGGTGATCTGGTGCATGGTCGCGAACGCGCCGATGCGCCGTGGCTCGCACGATTCGCGCAATGGCGAGCTGGGCACGCGGCCTTGTCGATCACGCTCGTGGCCGGCAACCACGACAGGCACATGCACGTTGCCGACCTCGGCGTCGAGGTCGTAAACGACATCGATGCCGCGCCGTTCGTGTTGCGTCACGCGCCCGGCGCGCACCCGACACAACATGTGATCGCCGGCCACGTCCATCCGATGGCGACGCTGCGCGAGGGTCGTCTGCTTCATCGGCTACCCGCATTCTGGCTCGGTCCCGCGCGCAGCATCCTGCCGGCGTTCGGAACCTTGTGCGGCTTGACGCCGCGTGCGGCGGAGCGCGAGGACCAGGTGGTGGCCGTTACGCCCGGTGGACTAGTCTCGCTCGGCCAGCGCCTTTAATTCACGTGGGATGGAGCGGATGCGGCGGCATCGCTGCGTGTGGATGTCGACTTCCACGCACGCTTCGCTGTTCACGTGTCAGGAGACCTGCGTCAGCCGGATGCGTGGAAAGAAGTTGGACCATGCACCCGCAAAACGAGTCTCCGCTCCGGCTCGAAGATCGCAAGCGATCGGGTACCGCTGCCCCCGCGGCCGCATGGCGAATTTCACGGGAGCATGTGGGTCGATTGGCGCAAGCGATTCCCGACCTGCGACGGCCACTCGTCCCTGAACGTCACTCCATAGTTGCACTCACTGTTCGAAGGGATATCCGACATGAACGATCATCGGCTGTTGGCGGGCGTGCTGCTCGCGTTTGGCTTCTTTACATCGTTTGCTCACGCGGTATACGTCAACGACAAGGGCACTGGTCAGGTGCTGATTTTTCCTTACTACACCGCCAACGGCGGCAACGACACCCTGTTTTCAATCGTCAACTCGACCGCCGACGGCAAGGCACTCAAGGTGCGCTTCCACGAAGGTTACGACGGGCGCAGCGTGCTCGATTTCAACGTCTATCTGCCCCCGCATGGTCAGTGGGACGCGTCGGTCAGCTCGTCGCAAGGTGCGGATTCCCTCGCCATGCTCGCCACTGGCGAAGGCGCCTGCACGGTTCCGGCACTTGCGCCCACGCCTGGCAGTTCGAACGTGCATTCGGTGAACTTCAGCACTGCGACGTTCGCGGGCGCTAACCTCATCAGCGGCCCTACGGGTCTCTCCGATGGTGGTCCGACGACGCCGGATCGAACGCGCGAAGGCCACTTCGACGTGATCGAAATGGGTACCGTGACGAATGCCTCGCACGGCAGCCTGACGGCGATCACGCCGACCGTCGGCTCGCCCGCCGACTGCGCGCACATCGCATCGGCATGGGCGACCGGCGGCTACTGGGCCAGCGATGCAACGGCCGATCTGTCGCCCCCAAGCGGCGGCCTGTACGGTACCGAATTCATCATCAATGTCGCTCAGGGCACGATGTACGCGACCACCGCGATCGCTATCGACGATTTCAGCAATGCGCCGCAACACACGCAGTCTGGTTCGCCGGCACCGGATCTCGACAGTGCCAGTCGCACTGCCGGCGGAAAAGTGCGCGCACTCGTCTTCGCGAATGGCAAGGCACTGCAGCTGGACTACGAGAATCCGGTCGACGCGGTGAGTGCGCTGTTCATGACGGACGCGCTGGACGACTCGTTCTATCGCAGCGCCGGTATCGGCGCGACGTCCGACTGGATCGTCACGGCGCCGACGAAGCGCTACTACGTCGATCCTGCACTCGTCAGTCTCACTGCCAAGGCGCCGTTCGATCGCTCGTTCGTGCAAGGGTATACCGGAGCGGCGATGTCGATGGGTGGCGTCACTACGGAAGAATGGGGCGGTTCGTTCCCGTTCGCCTGCGACGACGTGAATGCGACCGCATTCGATTCCGACGGACGAAGCTACTCCATCGGAGAACTCAACGATGGTGGCCCGGTGAATGGTGGGGCGGGAACAAGCAGCCCGTCGCTGACCCCGTGCCTGGAAACGTCGGTGCTGACGTTTGCGACACATGATGTCGATTTCGACGGCAACGCTTTCTCGTTGCCCGTGTCGGCGCTTGGCTCGAGCCTGCTCGATGCCCAGGATCCGGGCGAGCACGTCTCGCGCATCTATGGCGGCGTCAACGACCTCCCCGCCGCTGGCCACCTGCATCTCGATCTCAGTCATTCGCCCAGCGGCAACGACATCGCAACACGTGCGCTTGCGCCTGCTGCGAATGGCGATGTCCTTCACGGCCTGCCCGTCGTCGGCATCCT
>JBDSBK010000285.1:0-3957 GCA_039921645.1 Dokdonella sp. | reverse complement strand
GTACGACACCTTCGGCGTCGGCCATTCGTCGACGTCGATCTCGGCCGCGCTCGGCATGGCGATCGCGGCGCAGCGCAAGGGCGACCAGCGCAAGGTCGTCGCCGTCATCGGTGACGGCGCCATGACGGCCGGCATGGCGTTCGAGGCGCTGAACCATGGTGGCGACGTCGAGCCGGACATGCTGGTCGTGCTCAACGACAACCAGATGTCGATCAGCGAAAACGTCGGCGCATTCCCGCGCATGCTCGCGCGCCTGATGGCCAGCCGCACCCTGAACAAGATCCGCGAGCGCGGCAAGAAGATGATGAAGCGCGACGGCTTGCTCTGGCGCTTCGTCAAGCGCTGGGAAGAGCACGCCAAGGGCATGTTCGTGCCGTCGACGCTGTTCGAGGAGTTCGGTTTCCACTACACCGGCCCGATCGACGGTCACGACATTCCACTGCTGGTTTCGACGCTGCGCACGCTGAAGGAACTCAAGGGCCCGCAACTGCTGCATGTGATCACGACCAAGGGCAAAGGCTACGCGCCGGCCGAGCGCGAGCAAATCGAATACCACGCGGTCGGTCCGTTCGATCCCGCAGCCGGACTCATCAAGAAGGCGAGCGTCTCCAAACCGACCTACACCGAGATCTTCGGCGACTGGCTGTGCGACATGGCTGCCGCCGACGCGCGCCTCTTCGCCATCACGCCGGCGATGCGTGAAGGCTCGGGGCTGGTGCGTTTCTCCAGGGAATATCCACAACGCTATTTCGATGTCAGCATCGCCGAGCAGCATGCGGTCACGCTTGCGGCCGGCATGGCCTGCGAGGGCGCAAAACCCGTCGTTGCGATCTATTCGACCTTCCTGCAGCGCGCTTACGATCAGCTCATCCACGACGTTGCGCTGCAGAATCTCGACGTCACCTTCGCGATCGATCGCGCCGGTCTGGTCGGCCCCGACGGGGCGACGCACGCAGGCAGTTTCGATCTCTCCTATCTCCGCTGCATCCCGAACATGGTCGTGATGGCGCCTGCGGACGAAGACGAATGCCGCAAGATGCTGACGACCGGATTCCACTACGACGGTCCTGCCGCCGTACGCTATCCGCGCGGCAGCGGCACGGGCGCCGCGGTCGCGAAGGAACTCATCGCGCTGCCTATCGGCAAAGCGGAATTGCGCCGCAGCGGCCACGGCATCGCCGTGCTCGCATTTGGCTCAATGGTCGGGCCGTGCGCGAAAGTCGCGGAAGCACTCGATGCGACGCTCGTCAACATGCGTTTCGTCAAACCGCTCGACGCAGCGCTCGTGCTCGAACTTGCGAAGTCCCACGCTGCGCTGGTCACGGTCGAGGACAACGCGATCGCCGGCGGCGCCGGCAGCGGTGTCGCGGAACTGCTCCATGCGCACGGCCTCAACGTGCCCCTGCTGCACCTCGGACTTGCCGACACCTTTCTCGAGCACGCGAGCCGCGAAGAACTGCTCGCAGCCGACGGGCTCGATGCGCGGGGCATCGAAACCGCGATCCGACACCGCTATGCGAACCTGCTTGCGATGCCCGCGCTGCGCAACGCGGTGTAAACGCGCGCAGCGAACCGGACGATTCGCAACGACGTCACCCCGCTATCGGGCAACGCTGCGTCAACGGTCACAGCGGCGGAGGCGGCTGGCGCGCGTGGATCCATCGGAACGTCAGATTGATGCGCGGCGAAGTCACGGCCGCCCGCGTCGGCAACGCATGCTGGTACAGGGCCTGCGAATCGCCGGCCATCAACAACAGGCTGCCATGGGCGAGCGGGATCGACAGCACCGCTTCGCGCGTGATGCGCTTGCGCAGACGGAAAGTGCGCTCGGCACCGAAACTCAGTGAAGCGATCTGCGGCTGCGAACCAAGTTCGGGTTCGTCGTCACTGTGCCAACCCATCGAGTCGCGACCGTCGCGATAGCGGTTCGCGAGCACGCTGTTGAAGCGAAGGCCAAAACGCGCGGCAAGATCGTCGCGCAACAACGCGACGGTCGGCGTCCACGGCAGCGGGTCGAAGCGCGTGCGTGAATAGGTATACGTCGCCGCCGGGTCGCCCATCCAGCACGACAGGCGCGGCGCAGCCACCTCGCGACCGAACAGGTTCAGACGATGCTGCTGCCATGGAATTTCGGCATCCAATGCCTCGAGCAACGCATCGGCACTGGCCTGCGCATACGCCTGCACGGCGTAACGGACATCGGCGTCTGCAAGCGGGAGATGCTGCAAGCGTACCGAGGACGGCAATGGGTTCGTTCCGGAATCGCTCGACGAATCAGCTGCGGGCCGTGACGTATGCATGCTGCATCCTCGCACGCGTGTCCCCGCTGATGCGACACTCCGCAAGCGCGCCTCGTCGCCGCTGCTGACGCATCGCAGCCGATATCGACCGATCCGCATTCTTGTGGGAGCGGCTTCAGCCGCAATGTCCGTTGCTTAGCGGGGGACACCGTCCCCACCTAAATCCTCTCCTTGAAGGGGAGGACTTCAAGGCAGCGCTGCAGCCCTCCCCTTCAAGGGAGGGCCTCTTCCAATTCGACTCAGCGGCGACGCTTCGCGAGCGGCGCGCCGACCAGCATCAGCATCAGCGTCATCAACGCGAGCATCCAGCGCGCATCGACCGGTACCGGTTTCATCTCTCCACCTGGAGCGCCCGTGACCGTCGTTGCGACCGTGCTCGAATTGTTGTTCGGCGTCGGATCCGGCACGGTCGCCGAGTGTGCGCTCGCGATATTGGTCACGCTGCCGACGAGACCGGGAGACACGGCATACGTCGCCGTAACCGTCACGCTTGCGCCGTTTGCAATCGCGCCGATCGCGCACGGGAAACCGCCGACGCACGGTGCACTTGCGGAAACAAACGTCAGGCCCGGCGGTGTCGGATCGTTCAACACCGCATCGGGCACTCCGTCCGGTCCATTGTTGGTGACCATGATCGTGTAAGTGATCGTGCTGCCGGCAATGACCGTGACGGGACCGGTCTTGGCCACGACCAGATCCGCCGACGCTGCGACGACCGGAACCACCGTCGTCGTCACCGTGCTGCTGTTGTTGTTGCCGTTCGGGTCCGGTGTTGCGCTGGTGACGGAGCCGGTGTTGACGATCGCCGCAGTCGCATTGAGCGGTACCGCGAAGGTCACGTTCACGCTCACGCTCGCGCCGTTTGCGAGGGTTCCCAGCGCGCACGGGAAGCCGCCGGCGCACGGGCCGTCGGCACTGACCAGGGTCAGACCAGTGGGCGTCGGATCGGCAAGCACGACGCCCGTCGCGGCGTCCGGCCCGTTGTTCGTCACCAGCAACGTGTAGACCGCGTTCGTGCCTGCGGTGACGCTCGCGGGGCCGCTCTTGACGACGGCAAGATCGGCCGCGGTCGTGACCGCAACGATCGGTATCGTCACCGTGCTGCTGTTGTTGGCCGGGTTCGGATCGGGCGTGTCGCTACCGACATTGGCGATATTCACGATCGAACCGTTCGCATTCGCAGGCACCGCGAATGTGACCGCGACGATCGTGCTGCCACCCGCCGCTACCGTGCCGAGGGAGCACGGGAATCCCGCAGCGCACGGCAGCGATGCCGACACGAAGCTCAAGCCCGCAGGCGTCGCGTCGTTGAGCACGACATTCGTCGCAGCATCCGGTCCTCCATTCGTCACCGTCAGCGTGTACGTCACGTTCGTTCCCGGAGCCGCATTGGCCGGACCGGTCTTGACCACGCTGATATCCGCGCTCAGCGCAGCCACGCTGGTCGCAACGGTCGAGCTGTTGTTCGCAGGATCGGTGTCGTTGATCCCTGCTGGCGCAGTGACCGACGCGGTATTGCTCAACGCAACCGGTCCGTTCGGCGCCGTGCCGCTGATCGTGATGACGACGGCAGCGCCGTTCGGCAGCGATCCGACCGTGCCGGAAACCGAGCTGCCCGCGATGGCCGGAGGCGCACCGCACGTTGCGCCACCGATCG
>JBDSBK010000284.1:0-5941 GCA_039921645.1 Dokdonella sp. | reverse complement strand
CCTACCTGGCGCTGCACGCAGCGGGAGGCGCCGCACATTCGGTCACGATTACCAAGGATCACGTGCCTGCCGGCGAGATCACGATTCCGTTCATCGAAATCCGGCAATCGGGCGTGCTGCAATCGGTGGCGCAGAACTACCCGGCCGCAGGCACGACTTTGACGAGCGGCAGCGTGACGACGAGCGGTCCCGCCACACTCGTCGCCGTGTGGTGGGGAGACGCAACGGGCCTTCATCATTCGGCGTTGCCCGACAACGGCTTCACCATCATCGAAAACTTCGTCGATCTGCCGCCGAACAGTGCCGTGCAATGCGTCGTGGCCTACCGTCAGGTCAGTGCTGCCGGTACGTCCCAGGTGTCCTGGTCCACATCTCCGTCGCAGGGCGCTCCGTTGTGGTTGTTCGCATTCCAGACCGACGGCGATCGCATCTTCGTCAGCGGTTTCGACGACACCGGCGGCTGAAGTCGCGCGTGCATGCCGACTGCGACACCCTGTCAGAAAATACACCCAGGCCCGTGTATTCGATCCGCGTTCCTGCGTGAGATAGTCGTCCCACGAATACGGCCTGCGCCGTCCATCGCCCTCGGAGTCCGACCATGTCCATCGAAAGCCGCAGCCGTATCGCAAGTGCCATGCCGCGAGCGAACGAACATCGGCGACTCGCAATGGGCTTGATGATGGCGACGACGTGGTTCGTTCCTGCAGCCTGGGCGCAGGCATCCCGGCTGTCGGAGCAGACGCTTTCGTTCGTGAGCCATGCACAACCGCTGATCGTCATCACGCATGTGCGTGTGATCGACGGCACCGGCGCACGCGCGAAGGACAACCAGACCGTTGTGCTGCGCGATGGCCTCATCGCCAGCGTCGGTCGCTCTCCGAAGGTGCCGAAAGATGCACACGTCGTCGATGGCAGCGGCCACACGCTGATTCCGGGTCTCGTCGGCATGCACGACCACATGTTCTATCCGGCGCCGAAGATCAACCCGGAAGCCAAGGAGGCGATGTATCCCGAGCAGGCGTCGAGCTTTCCCAAGCTCTACCTCGCGGGCGGCGTCACCTCGATCCGCACGACCGGCAGCACCGAGCCCTACACCGACCTCGAACTGAAGAAGGCGATCGACGCGGGCAGGATTCCGGGTCCGAAAATGCACACCACGGGACCCTACCTCGAAGGCGCGGGCAGCTTTGCGCCGCAGATGCATGAACTGACGGACGCGAATGATTCGACCGCGACGGTCAACTACTGGATCGGCGAAGGCGCAACCTCGTTCAAGGCGTACATGCACATCACGCGCAGCGAATTGTCTGCCGCCATCACCGCGGCGCACGCGCGGAACATCAAGGTGACCGGGCATCTGTGCAGCATCGGCTTCCGCGAAGCGGCAGACCTGGGCATCGACAACCTTGAGCACGGACTCGCGGTCGACACCGAATTCACCGCAGACAAGCAGCCGGATGTCTGCCCCGACACCAAGGCCGCGACTGCGAATCTCTCGACGCTGAGCGTGAGCGATCCGCGCATACAGCAGCTGATCAAATACCTCGTGTCGAAGCACGTCGCCATCACGTCCACGCTGCCGGTGTTCGAGACCTTCGTGCCGCGCCGCGCGCCACTGGATTCGCGCGTGCTCGACGCAATGCTGCCGGAAGCGCGCCTGGAATACCTCGCTTCGCGCGAGCGCACTGCGGCGAAAACGGATACGCCATGGACGAAGATGTTCAAGCTGGAACAGGATTTCGAGCGCGCCTTCGTGAAACAGGGCGGCACCTTGCTGGCCGGACTCGACCCGACCGGCTACGGCGGCGTGATCGCCGGCTATGGCGACCAGCGCGAGGTGGAACTGCTGGTCGAGGCCGGCTTCAATCCGTTGCAGGCGATCCAGATCGCCACGCTCAATGGCGCCCGCTTCATGGGCGAAGAAAAATCCATCGGTTCCATCGAAGCCGGCAAGGCCGCCGATCTCGTGCTGGTCAAGGGAAACCCGGCGGCGCGTATCAACGACATCGAAAACGTCGCGATCGTGTTCAAGGACGGCGTCGGCTACGACCCCGCCAGACTGGTCAAGGCAGCGAACGGAACGGTTGGCGTGCGCTGAGCGGCTGCGGGAGATGGCGCGGCGTTGCGCGAGATCCTAATTGTTGTTTTGATCCGTAGACCCGCGCGTCTTCGCCGGACATCCCGGAAGCCAGGTTCCTATCGCTGGTGCGCGCTGCGCATCGCCTGGCCCCCGAGCGCGCCGTTTCGCGTGGAACCTGGAGAACGCCGCTGCGCGGCTCGTCCGAGGTCCACCGAATGCACCGCTTCATCCTTTCGCTTGGCATGCTGCTTGGCTGCCTGCCGTTTGCACCCTGCGCGGCCAGCACCCTCACGGTGAATACCGAGACGGACCAGTTCGGCAGCGACAGCGCGCACTGTTCATTGCGCGAAGCGGTGCAAGCCGCCAACACGGACACCGCTTTCGGCGGCTGCATTGCCGGCAGTGGAACCGACCTGATCAAGCTCAACAACGCCACCTACGTGCTTACACGCACCGGCCGCGACGAGGACGACAATGCGACGGGCGATCTGGACGCGTCCAGCTCGATGGTGATACTCGGCACGAGCGCCGAGCTGACGACCATCGACGCCAACGGCATCGACAGAATTCTCCACGTTCGCGAATCATCGCCGGTGATTTCCGTTTCGCTCATCGACCTGACCATGCGCAACGGGGACGCGGTCGGCAACTCGAGCAGTTCGCATGCCGCCGGTGGCGCAATCTGGGCCGAACGCCAGACAACGCTGAGCCTCAATTCCGTGCATGTAACCGGAAATCGTGCCTATCAGGGCGGCGGTATCCAGGCCGACAGCTGGAACACGATTCTGTCGGTGACCAACTCGACGTTGTCGCGCAACCAGACGAGCTATCTCGGCGGCGCGATCTACACCAGCCGTGATTTGAAATTCACCAACAGCACGATCAGCGGCAACATCGCAGGCTGCACCGCGAGCGCATTGCTGCTGGGCGGCTTCGCCGAATCGTTCCTGGAGTCATCGACCATCGTCGACAACCATGGCATCGATTGCGGCAACGGCATCTCGGCGCCAGCCGTGTGGTCGTCCGGCAGCACCAACATCACCCATGCACACGACACGATCATCGCCGCGAACTATTCCGGCATCATCGAGAGCAACTGCAACTACCTGCAATCGGACGACTACAACCTGCTCGGAGATTCCAGCGACTGCGAAATCAGCGGCGCGACCGCCCATCTCCTCACCGGCTTCGATCCGCACTTCGCGCCATTGTTCGACTACGGCGGCACCACGCCGACGCACGCGCTGTATCCCGGCAGCCCGGCCATCGGCGCGGGCAATGACTGCCGCGCGACGGATCAGCGCGGCGTCGTGCGAGGCGGCTGCGACATCGGTGCGTACGCGTACAAACCGACCTTCGTCGTGAATCAGCCGGGCGATGCCGAGGACAGCAATCCGGGCGATGGGCTTTGTTCGGCTTCGGCCGGGCACTGCACGCTGCGCGCGGCGATCACCGAATCGAACGAGCGCTCGGACCCGACCCTCATCATCGTGCCCGCCGGCGACTACCCGTTGACCATTGCGCGCGTCGGCGACAATCCGCTTCACACCGGCTGGCTCTATTCCGCGGCGCCCGATTCCGTGACGATACTCGGCGCCGGCGCAGGCAGCACGCGCGTGATCGGATCAGGCAACGATGACGCGATGGTGTACGCCCATACCGGATCCCTCGCGCTCGCGCGCATCTCCATTCGTGGCGGCAACCAGCATACGGTCGCGACGGCGGGTGGCGTGGCGAGCTATCAGGCCGCGTTGATGCTGCAGGACGTGGATATCGCGGGCAATCGCGGCTGCCACGGCGGCCTTTCGGTCCTGCGCAGCGCCGTTCTCGATCGGGTATCGATCCACGGCAACGTCGCCGAAGGCGTCTGCTCCCTGCGATCCGGAGGTGGCATCTACGTCGGCAGCTCAGGCGAGATGGACGCACGCAACGTGACGATCAGCGACAACCGTGCCGGCAATGGCGGCGGTGGCGTCGAAGTCGAAGGCGGCATCGCGCGCCTGGCACACGCGACGATCGCCGGCAATGTCGCCGGCTATGCGTCTTCGTCCGATGGTGGCGGCCTGCATCGGACGAATACCGGCTCCATCTTCCTGAAGAACTCGATCGTTGCGGGCAACAGCGCCTCCGGCAATGGCGACGACTGCGCCGCCGTCGTTCAATCGCAAAACTTCAATCTGATCGGCGCTGCGGATGGATGCTCGATCGGCGGCGACACCTCGGGAAACCTGACCGGCGTCGATGCGCGACTCGACGCGCTGTCAGACGACGGAAACGGCTTGCCCGTTCGCGGTCTGCGCGCCGACAGCCCGGCGATCGACGCGGTCGGCACCGGCGGCACGGTTGTCGAAGGCATATTGGCGTGTCGCGACGCGCACGGTCGTTACACGACCGAAGACCAGCGCGGCATGCCGCGTGCGCTGAATCAGCTCTGCGACATCGGTGCCTACGAAGGAATCAGCGATCGCATTTTCACCGACGGATTCGGCGGATAGTTGCGCGGATGGTCCGCGGCTCATCCTCGCTGGATGTCGCTGACAGACGAGGCACCCATCCTGAAATAAAGCACGCGCAGAAACGAAGCGACTCAAGCGGCCGCTGCCCGAGTGGCGACCGAATGCACGGGCCGCCGATTCACCTGGATGTCACATCCCGCTGTTGCCAACGCGACTGCGCGTAATAAATCGGCCACGCCAGTGCGAGCAGTCCGATCGCCATCAGGCTGTGGCTGCGATCGCCCCAGACGGCCATCGCCAGAAAAAATACCGAACTGCCGAGCGCGAGCAACGGCACGAACGGATACCCTGGCACGCGAAACGGTCGCGGCACTTCGGGGTGCTGACGTCGTTGCACGAATAACGCGATGAAGGCGAGCACGTAGTTGGCGACAAAGAAAAACGCAAGCAACGCGAGCACCGCATCGAAGGTGCCACTGATGACGAAAATCAGCGTCAGAACCGTGCTCGCAAACGCCGATGGCACCGGCGTGCCGCCGGGATTCACTCGACCCATCATCGCCGGCAACAGTCCATCGCCGCTCATCGCGTGCGGGATGCGCGAGGCCATCAGCTGCAACGCGTTCACCGCGGCGACCAACGAGACGATCATCAGGATGCGCAATGCAGTATCACCGCCCGCTCCGAACAGCCGTGCGGCAGCCGTCGCCGCGACGAATGGGTCGCCGGCCATCGCCTCGATGCCGAGCACGCGCAGGAACGCGAGGTTGAGCGCAAGGTAGATCGCGAGCACCAGCACAACGCCACCGATCATCGAACGTGGCAGCTCGCGCGCCGGATCGCGGATCTCTTCGCCAAAATAAATCGGGCCGGTCCAGCCATCGTAGGTGTAGATCGCCGATTGCAACGCGACCACGAGCGCGGCGGCGAGCGCAAGACCCTGCGGCATCGCGGGCGTACTCGCGCCGTGCGGAGCGACGATACTTTCGGGCAGCGCAGTCACCAGCGCGATCACCGCCAGTGCGAGCAACGCGACTCCCTTGACCAGACTGGTGACGAGCTGGGCGACGTTCCCGACGCGGATACCGCGCCACTGCAACAGCGCAAACGCGACCACCACCGTCGACGCCACCGCCACCGAATGACCTTGCAACACCGGCATGAGCGGGCCCGCATACTCGCCCAGCACGATCGCGACCGCAGCCATGCTGCAGCAGGTACCGATCCAGTCGGTCCAGCCGGAAAGAAATCCGGCGAATGGCCCAAGCGCGTCGTGAACGAGTGGATAGAGACCGCCAGAGCGGGGTCGCATCGCGCTGAGTTCCGACACGCACAGCGCCCCGAGCAGCGCATAGGCCGCGCCGATGATCCATACCAGCAGGAACAGCGGCACCGATGGCACATG
>JBDSBK010000283.1:0-8108 GCA_039921645.1 Dokdonella sp. | reverse complement strand
GTGTGCGTGCCTCTTGCCCCTTCGGCGCCGGTGGGTGCCGATGGATCGGCAGCCGGTCTCTCCAGAGTGTCCGTGCGCGGTGGTACAGGGCCTGAGCGATTACGGGCGTTTGCGCCTTCGGCAGCGGCCGGAACCCGGGTTCCGGGGCCGCTTCTCCCACCGCGTACTGTGGACGGTCGCGATTATAGCCGGAGCGGGCGCCACGGGGATGGGGTGGCGGGATTCGACCTCGCGGGTCCCGCCTGCTGGAGCGCACGGGAAGGTCGCCGTTGCAGGCTGCAAAAAAAGAGGGCCGCAACATGCGGCCCTCGAAGGCTTGGTCTACGCCACCCGTCCCGTGCTCATCGCACGGGACGGGTTCCTTCACGCGGATTTTTTCAGGGCATAGGTTCCACTACGGCGAATAGGTACCCGTGAGCGTGACGCCGGTGTAGCTCGCGTACGCGTTCACCATGACGTAGAACGTTCCCGCGACCGGCGAGCTGATCGTGCAGGTCTCGGCATTGCCGGTAAGGTACGGACGGCAATCGTACGTCGACGTGGTCGGCGCCGAACCGCGACGCACATACAGGTCCGCGTCGCCGGTGCCGCCGGAGATCTGCACGGTCAGTGTCGTCTCGCCGGCCGGAACCACCATCGTGTACATGACGTTGTTGCCCTTGGTCGCCGCCAGGCCTGTCACGGGTACGCCGTTCGTGAGCACGTTGCCAGGGCTGCCGGTCGAGTAACTGCCGGTCAGCGTCAGGCCACTGAACGCCGAATAGGCGTTGATCATCACGTAGTACGTGCCCACTTGCGGTGCGGCAATCGTGCAGGTTTCGGTGTTGCCCGAAACGTACGGACGGCAGTCGTAGCTGGTCAGGGTCGGCGCGGAACCGAACTTCACGTACAGATCCGCATCACCGGTACCGCCCGAGGTCTTGATGACCAGGTTGGTCGCGCCGGCCGGAACCACGATCGTGTATGCGAGCTGCACGTTCGTCGCTGCGGCGAGCCCCGTGACCGGCACGCCATTGCTCAGCACGTTGCCGCCCGACGTGGTCGTGACAGTGAGGTTGATCGACGTCGTATGCGTCAGCGAGCCGGAGGTTCCCGTTATCGTGACCGTCGACGAGCCCGCTGTGGCCGTCGCGCTCGAGGTGAGCGTGAGCACGCTCGACGTGCCGGAACTCGTCGGACTGAACGACGCCGTCACGCCCGACGGCAGACCGGAGGCAACGAAGCTGACGCTGCCAGTGAAACCGTTCTGATCAGTGACCGAGATCGTGCTGCTTGCGTTTGCACCTTGCGCCATCGAGAGCGAACTCGGCGACGCGGACAGTGCGAAGTTCGGCTGCGCCGTCGCGGTGACGGTCAGGCTGACCGTGGTCGTGTGCGTCAACGTTCCGGAAGTGCCAGTAATGGTCACTGTCGCCGTGCCGGCCGCGGCCGTCGCGCTCGCGCTCAGCGTCAGTGTGCTCGTCGTCGTCGCACTGGCCGGACTGAATGCAGCGGTCACGCCGGACGGCAGACCCGAAGCGGTCAGGTTCACGCTGCTCGCAAAGCCGTTGAGCTTGTTGATCGTCACGGTGCTGTTGCCGCTGCCGCTCTGCGCGATGCTCACGCTGGTCGGCGATGCCGACAGCGAGAAATCCGCGGTTTGCGTCGCGCCGCCAGCAAGTATCGGAATCAGCGCTGCGGTCGGGCTGCCCCAGCCGGTAACGAGATCGAAGCCGGCGACCGCGTTGAAGGTCGGGCCGCTGCCCACGGTCGGCGGGTTGCTGCCGCTGGTGACGTCGTGGAACTCGCTGTGATAGCTCGCACTCAAGCCAGCGTTGTAGATCGCCGTGTTGATCAGGCCGACCGGGCCGTGACCGTTGGCGATCGACTGCTGGTTCGCCAGCGCGAGGAAACCCGCCCAGCGTGGTGCCGCGAAGCTCGTGCCGCCGTAGCCCGACTGCAACGCACCATTGCTGACGGTCGGATTGTCGAAGTTGGCTTCGGCGGAAACGTCCGGATCGTTGCGATAGGTCGTTGAACCCTTGTTGGTCGTCGTGATGACGCCCGCCAGCTTTTGATACGCCGGCGTCGCTTCGCCCGCGCCGCTGTAGTAGCCGCCGCCGCTGTCGACCCAACCGGTTTCCGAGGCCCACGGACCGCCTGCGCCGGTCGTGGTCAAATCGGTACCGCCGATTTCGAGCACATACGGATCGGCCGAAGGTGCGCCCCAGGCCTGGCTGTTGTAGGCGCCGTCATCGCCGGATGCGTTGACGAACGTCTGACCCTGCGCGGCCATTTCCTGATAGATCGGATCGTCGGTCGGGTTGTTGAAATCGTTGCCGTACCACGAGCAACTGAGGATCTTCGCGCTGTTGTCCGTCACCATCTTGTTCATGATGTCGGTGGCGCTGTTTCCTTCATAGAACAGCACCTTCGTGATGCCCGGCGCCATGCCGATCGCATTGACGATGTCGAGGATCTGTTCGCCGTCGTCGCAGGGGCTCTGACAGGTGCCGCTGAAACCGCCGACAAGGACATTGGAGATCGGCACGTTCGAGCTCATGCCCGTGCTCGAGTAGAACAGGGTGACGTCACTCGCCTTGTAGCCATCAAACGAGAAGATGCCGATCGTCTGGCCGCTACCGGTCAATGCACCGCTGCCATAGTAGGCGGCGCGCATGTCGCTCGGCAGGAACTGGCCGGATGGGCCCGATCCCGTGGTGCGCGTGCCCGCGATGGCCTGCGAGAGATCAGCCTGCTTCAGATGCTTGGACGGCAACACGTAGTTGTTGAGACCGGAGACCGACAGCAGCGGAACCGCGAGGTCCACGGTGGGTTCGCGATCAGGCGCGAAGAACTGACGGCCTTCCGTCGGGTGCTGATACGAACCCATGCTCACATGGAAGGCCTGGTTGACCGTGTTCACGTCGCCATCGACATCGACGAGCCGGCGATTCGACGTCGTGCCGGTGACCGACAGGCCGTGCGCGGTCGCCCAGCTGACGACTTCTTCGTAGTCTTCCTTGCTCGGCCCGAAGCGTTCGGTGTACTGCTCGACGCTCAGATACTGGTGATAGTTGGAGCTGGTCGGATCCTGCAACTGTTCGAGGAATGTATCGAGCTCGGCCTGGTTGCGCGTCGGCAGACTCAGCGCGAGCTTGAGATGCTGGCTGGTGGCCAGCGGTGCCATGCGGGCTGCCTTTGCGGCGGCAACGGCCTGCGGCACATGTTGAACGGTCAAGCCGTGCAGCGTTGGGCTGGCACTCAGCCCGCTGGCGATAGCGCCAGAGCAGATCAACGCAGAAGCAAGCAAAGACAATGGCAGACCTGACGCCTTGCGGCGCCAAGTGGCTAGTTTGGATATCGTCACGGAACAGACTCCCACAGATTCGTATGAACGAGATGCCGCGTTGCGCGGTCCTGTAGTTCGGTTTCCTAAAAACCGTGCGGGGCTCCTCTCAGCTGCCCGCATGGCGCGCCGACACTAGATCGCGCCGCCTTTCAGTTTCCTTACAGGGCGTGCGCATGGAATGTAAAGGTCAAACTGTGAGCGAACGCAGCCAGTTGCCCGGTCGATGTGTGCGGCTGGCTGCGTCTCGTCAGGCTGCGATCGCGCGCATGAGGTGGATTGAAACGGAGTGCGCAGCGGCTGGCGCAAGTCAGTGATGGTCGTGCGAGAGGGAGCGCCCTTGAAATAAAAAAAGGCATCCCAAGAACATAGGTGAAGGAGGGCACACCATGTCTGCCCGTTGCACCAGGAAGTCAGTCAGCGTTGCCTTTGCACCTGACGGAGTCTTGTTTGTTCACGCAGCCCACGTCGCTGTATCCGTTCCGTCGCGCGTCGCCCCGACGCCGTACCGCCGTAGCGCGGTCGACCGGTCGAGCAAACCCATCTAGCCGCCAGCTTCTTTTGCGCCCGCGCGCATCCGCGTGATGCGTAGCGCTGGCGCACGTCCCGAATCTGTCCGCGTTGTCATCTTGACCACGTGTCCGGTACGCGGCGTTGTCGAGCCGCGCTTTTCTCAAGCACAGGAGTTTGTCCATGTTGCAGTTCACTCTCACGTTTTCAGAGTGGCTTGTTGCCGGCGGCGTCTTGCTTGGCCTCTTGCTGATCTGGTCCAGCGTCGTCTACGTGCCGAACAATCGCGTCGGCGTGCTGGAGCGTTTATGGTCGACCAGAGGCTCGGTCGGGCAGGGCATCATCGCGCTGAATGACGAGGCGGGTTACGTGCCCGACCTGTTGCGTGGTGGCTACCACGCCCTGTTTCCGTTTCAGTACCGCGTACACAAGGTCGACCTCGTGGTCGTGCCGCAGGGTGAAATCGGCTATGTGTTCGCGCGTGACGGCAAGCCGCTGGAACCCGGGCAATCGCTCGCCACCAATGCGAGCGCGATGGAGTTCGAAGATGTGCGCGGCTTCCTCGCCAGCGGCGGCCAGAAAGGTCCGCAGCGCAAGTTGCTGCGTGAAGGCGTGTACGCGATCAATGCCGCGCAGTTCATCGTGCTCACGCGTGCGTCGACGTATGCGCTGGAACTGGCGAGTGCCGACTGCGACACCATCATCGCGATGCGCACGCAAATCGAATCGCGCGATGGCTTCCATCCGGTCGTGATCACCGACGCCAGGGACGTCATCGGCGTGATGACCGTGCACGATGGCCCCGGCCTGCCGCCGGGCGAGTTGATCGCGCCCGCCGTGGGGCAGGATCGTCGCGATGTCGCGCGCTACCACAATCATTTCCAGGATGCGGATCGCTTTCTCGCTGCCGGCGGCTATCGCGGCCGCCAGTACCAGGTGCTCGTGGACGGCACGTACTACGTCAATCGCCTCTTCGCGAGCGTGCAATTCATCGAGAAGACGATGATCCCGATGGGCATGGTCGGCGTCGTCGTGAGCTTTACCGGCTTGCGCGGCGAGGATCGCAGCGGTGAGGAATATCAGCACGGCGAACTCGTCGACGTCGGCGAGCGCGGTGTGTGGGAAGCGCCGATGATGCCGGGCAAGTATCCGTTCAACGGCTTTGCGGGCGCGATCGTGAAGGTGCCGACGACGAACTTCATCCTGAAATGGGAGTCGGGTCAGTCGGGTTCGGACTTCGATCGCAACCTCAAGGAAATTTCGCTGATCACGCGCGATGCATTCGAGCCGACGTTGCCGCTGTCGGTCGTCGTGCACATCGACTACAAGAAGGCCGCCCGCGTGATCCAGCGTTTCGGGGACGTGCAGAAGCTGGTCGAGCAGACGCTCGACCCGATGGTCTCGGCGTACTTCAAGAACACCGCGCAGACCAAGACGCTGATCGAGCTCCTGCAGCAGCGTGCAGACATCCAGGGGCAAGCGCTCGCCGAAATGAAGGCGAAGTTCGCGATGTACAACCTCGAGCTGCAGGAGGTGCTGATCGGCACGCCGCGTTCTTCGGCAGGCGCCAACGACCAGATCGAAAACATCCTTGTGCAGCTGCGCGATCGCCAGGTCGCACGCGAGCAAGTCGAAACCTACGCGCGCCAGGAAGAAGCGGCGGTCAAGGAACGCACGCTGCGCGAAGCCGAGGCGGTGGCCGCGCAGCAAAAGGGCCTGACGCAATCGCGCATCGCGATCGAGATGGCGGAAAACAAGGGCCTCGCCGAGGTGAAGACGCAAACGCGTCAGGGCGAGGCGGACGCGGCGAAGATCCGCAACGTCGCGTTTGCCGATGCCGAACGCATCCGCGCGATCGGTGCGGCGAATGCGAACCGCATCCAGCTCGAAGGTGAAGCGACCGCGCTCGCCGCGCAGAAGCAGGTCGAAGCGTTTGGTGGCCCCGAGATCCGCCTGGCGCAGGAAATCGCCTCGCAGATCACGCACGCGATTGCCGAAGCGAAGTTGCAGGTGGTGCCGCAGGTGCTGGTCGGCGGCGACGGGCGCAACAGCAACGCGATTGAAGCGATCACCGCGATGGTGATGGCGGCAGGTCAGGACTTGCGTCTGCGCAACAAGGAGGGCGCGACGCGTAACGCTGCGTAATCAAGGCATCGGCGCCGGCTGTTTCGATAGTCGGCGCCCGTGCGTCGCTCGATTCACATCAATTTTCGATACACGATGAAGCCGGACTTTTCCGCCACCTTGTCGTAAAGCTGCATTGCAGTCTCGTTGGTTTCATGTGTCTGCCAGTACACGCGCTTGCAGCCTGCGGCTTGAGCCTGTTCGTAAACGGCGTTGATCAGCGCGCGAGCGACGCCTTTGCCACGTGCGGCCTCGAGCGTGAAAAGGTCCTGCAGGTAGCAGCTGGGGCCGAGCTGGATCGTGCTGCGGTGATAGAGGAAATGCGTGAGGCCAAGCAACTGGTCGTCGCTTTCCGCGACGAGCGCATGCATGGGCTCGTACGCATCGAAAAACCGCTGCCAGGTGAGGCGGGTGATTTCCTCCGGCAGTGCGGCCGCATTCTTGCGGCCATAAAATGCGTTGTAGCCATCCCAGAGCAGTTTCCAGGAAGAAAAATCCCGTGCCTCTGCAGCGCGGATCACGATCGGTGCGTTCACCCGGATACCTCGGCGTTGCGCCGGAAGAGCGCTTCCGGCTCGCACAGCGAATGCCGCCCACCATCGGAAATTTCGGCGTGCGGCACAAGAGCCACTTCCGCTCGATCATGCTGCGCCGCCCGCGACTCGCGAAAGCAGCGAACGATTTCCACCGATCACGCCGATCGCTGCAGGTAGTCGCGGCAGAAGTCGATGAAGTGCCTCACCTTGCCGGGCGGCTGCCGCGTGGCGGGGTAGACCATGTGGATGCCGCCGCCGGGCAGGGCCCAGCCGGGGAGCAGTGCCTGCAGCGCTCCGCTGCGCAGATCCGCGGCTGCGCCGAAATCCGTCATCACGGAAATTCCTGCGCCGCCACGTAGAAGGCCCAGCAACGCCTGCGGTGAATTGGCACTCAGGTTCGCGCGTACGCGGACGTTGGCAATGCGACCGGCGCGATGGCTGAAACGCCAGGTCAGCGGGCTGCGCAGCAAGCGCAGCGCGATCCAGCTGTGCGCCGCGAGTTGTTCGGGCTGCCTGGGTATTCCGGCGTGTGCGAGGTACGCCGGAGCGAAGGTGAAAGTGCCTGTCACCCCACATCGTTACGTCGATGTCGAGCCCTGTCCGCCGTCGCGCGCATGCATGCCCGATGACAACGTGGCAGCATAAGCTGCACCGACTCGATTGCGCCTGATGGAGTCGCGCCAATAGGGTGCGAGTTCGCTCGCCGCCTTGTGTCGACAAGCGTGCGAACATTAGGATCGACCTTATGGGAGCGCCGGCCATTGCGCACTCGGGCATGGCGAGGTGTGATGGAACCTTCAGAAACAGCGGGGCCGCCCGCAGTCGCCGGTGCGCGTGGCGCGACGCTGTTGCGCGTAGGCCGACGCGCATTGGGTGAACCGGCGTTGTTGCTCAGTCTTGCGTACATTGCGATGTCCGCATTGGGATTGTGGGCGAGCTACTGGTTGTATCGCCCGTTCGGGATTCCGATCTTCGAGTACATGCAGCCGAGCGACATCCTCGTCGCCGGCCTGCGGGATCCTGCCTACCTGCTGCTGGTGGCAATGGGTTTCGCGATGTCGGCGGCCACCGGTCGGTGGCAGCGCTGGCGATTCGATCATCCCGAGCGCGCGGCTCGCCTGCGGCGTCACTGGTTCGGTCGTTTGTGGGTGCCGCGCTGGCGTGAGCGAATGAACAACAGCCCGATTGCGCGCGCGTTGTTCGGTGTTGTTTTCATGGTCTACCTGGCGTTTTTCCTCGTGCTTTCGTATACGCGCAGCGAAGCGGAACGGATCCTCCGTGGGGAAGGCCAGCGCGTATCGCTCGTCTATGCGGGCGCTGAAAAGCCGGTTGCCGAACCGGCGATCCTGATTGGCACCACCGCGACCTGGGTGTTCGTTTATTGGCCGCAGCGACGGGGTGCCGAGGCCATCGCGCAGCAGTCGCTGCGCTCGCTCGTGTATCCTGCGATCGCGGATACCGCGGCGTCGGCCAAACCTCCAACGCCGTAAAAGAAAAAACCCGCCAGTCGGCGGGTTCGTTCATCTCGATATGGTGCCCAGGAGAGGACTCGAACCTCCACGGGTCGCCCCGCTAGCACCTGAAGCTAGTGCGTCTACCAATTCCGCCAC
>JBDSBK010000282.1:0-6232 GCA_039921645.1 Dokdonella sp. | reverse complement strand
GCGGCCGAGGTATGGATGCGCCCCTGCGCTTCGGTTGCCGGTACACGCTGCACGCGGTGCGTGCCCGATTCGTACTTCAATCGCGAAAATGCGCTGGCGCCCTCGACGCGTGCGATGACTTCCTTGTAGCCGCCATGCTCGCCGTCGCTCGCCGAGAGAATTTCCACGACCCAGCGCCGCCGCTCGGCGTAGCGCAGGTACATGCGCAACAGGTCGCCGGCAAAGATCGCGGCCTCGTCGCCACCGGTGCCGGCGCGGATTTCGAGGAACAGATTGCCTTCGTCCCGCGGATCCTTCGGGATCAGCAAGCGATTTAGGTCGTCCGCAAGTGTCGCCCGCTCGTTCTCCAGCATCGCGACTTCCTCGGTCGCCAGATCCTTCATCTCCGGATCGCGCAACATCGCCTGTGCCGATTCGAGCGCACTGCCTGCTTCGTCGTACGCGCGCAGCGCTTCGGTCAATGGTGTCAGTTGCGAGTGTTCGCGAGAGATGTCGCGCAGTCGTTTGGGATCGGCGAGCACTTCGGAACTGGCGAGCATGTGCTCCAGTTCCTCGTGACGCTCGGCGAGTTGTTCGAGTTTGCGGCGAATGCTGGCTTGCATGGAAGGCCGGGAGCAGTGAATCGGGAATAGGGAATCGGCGAGAGCCGGATGTGTTGTCGCGTGCAGGTCGATAGTCGACATTGAGTAAGCTGGATCAAACCGCGCAGTGGCGGATGCGGCGCTTTGCGCCTTGATCCGCCTTACGCGCTACGGAGCGCAGCTAACGTTCGCGCGGATCGTCGCTGCCCGTATCGAACAGACGTTTTGCTGCGTGCAGCAACTCGGCGTCGCCGCGCAGTGCGGCTGCGCGCAGGTTCGCACTGGGCGCGTGCAGCAGCTTGTTGGTCAGTGTGTTGGCGAGGAAGGCCAGCGCTTCGTCGGGCGACTTGCCGCGGGCAATCAGCGCCTGGGCCTTCGCCAACGTTTCGTCGCGACTCGCTTCTGCGATGCGACGCAGGTCGATCACGGGATTGTGTGCGTCGAGTGCACGCCACCAGCCCATGTAGTGTTCGACCGACAGTTCGATCATCGCTTCGGCTTCGCGCGCTGCCTCGCGGCGTGAGCGCATGTTCTCGTCGATGACCTGGCGCAGGTCGTCGATCGTGTACAGATACACATCGTCGAGGCCGGCGACAGCCGGATCGATGTCGCGCGGCACGGCGATGTCGACCAGAAACATCGGTCTGCGCCGGCGTGCCGCGATCGCTGCGGCAACCTGTTCCCGGGTCAGCACCGGGTCGCGGCTCGCGGTCGATGAAATCACGATATCCGCTTCGGCAAGATGCCGGCCCAGGTCGGCGAGCGATATCGCGTAGCCACCGAATTTCGTTGCCAGTGTCTGCGCATTCTCGAGCGTGCGATTGGCGACGATGAGGCGTCGTACCTTGGCTTCGGTGAGATGACGCGCGGCGAGTTCGATCGTTTCGCCGGCGCCGATCAGCAGCACACAGGCTTCGCGAAGGTCGGTGAATACGCGTTCGGCGAGGCGCACAGCCGTGAATGCCACCGATACCGTGTTCGCGCCGATGCGCGTGTCCGAACGCACGCGCTTGGCCACGGCAAAGGTGTTCTGGAACAGACGTTCGAGCGGCGCCTTGAGGGATTGCGCTCCGCGCGCGAGAGCGTAAGCATCCTTGACCTGGCCGAGAATCTGCGGTTCCCCCAGCACCATCGACTCGAGCCCGGTGGCGACGCGGAAAAGATGCCGCACCGCATCCGCGCCGTGATGCCGGTAAAGGAACTCGTCGACACGCGCGCGGGTCAGATCCTGATAACGGTGCAGCCACTCGGCCGGTACGGCTTCCGCGCCTGTGTCGACGGTGCAGTAGAGTTCGGTGCGGTTGCAAGTCGACAGAATGGCGGCCTCGTGCACGCCAGGTTCGGCCAGCAGCTCGACGAGCGCCGGCGAGGTCGCATCGGCCGGGAAGGCGACGCGTTCGCGCAGGGCGACCGGAGCAGTCTGGTGATTGAGTCCGAGAGCGACGAGTGCCATAGGAAAACAGGCGTCATGAGAAAGACCGAACGTGTGGCAGTCCCATCCCGGCGATCACGACCGGTTTTTGACCGAAAGCGGTAGACGAGATCGGCTAAGCTAGCCCGCACGTCTTCCGCATTGGACGCATCGTCGGCGGCAACTGTCGCGAATTGTGCGGGCGGCGTTCCGCGATATCAAGCAAGACAAGGCTTTGCATGCATTCTCCACGCGCACATCGCGATCGAAAACGGCACGCAACTCAAGCCGTTTGCATGGGTCTCATGCTGGCGTTGAGTGCCTGTTCGAACGTGAAGCCGGACAGTCCTGCACGCGTTGCCACCAAGGCCGCGGTGACGCCGGTGGCAGTGGAGGCCGATCTCCCGCTCAAGCTCATCTCGGCGCAGTTCGCGCTGCAGAACAGTGATCTTGCCGGAAGCGCGAAGGGTTACACGGAGGCGGCGGAGCTCTCTCCGGATTCCGTGATCAGCGAAGACGCGGCGCGGCTGGCCTTGTCGGTCAAGGACTGGTCACTCGCGCGACGCGCATTGCAGCGTTGGCAGCAACTCGCTCCGAAAGACCCGGGCGTCATCCAGACGCGTGCATGGATCGCGCTCGGTGAACAGCGCGTCGACGACGCATATGCCGATCTCGATGCGCTGGCCGTGAATGGCGGCGATCAGGCCTGGCGCTTGATTGCACAAGTATTGTTGAGCGTCGAAGACAAGGTGACTGCCGCGCATCTGCTCGAACGCCTTGCGACGACCGAGCACCTCGCGGCGAAGGAAACGAACTGGGTCGCCGTAAGTCAGCTTGCCTTCAAGCTTGACGACAAGGCATTGGCGCAGCGTCTCGCCGACGCCGCGGTCGTCCGTTTTCATGGCGAGGATGCTTACGCCTGGAATGCGCGCCTGGCACTGGATCGCGGCGACAAGGCGGCCGCGCGCACCATCTATGCCGAGGCAATGCGCGGCAATCGCGACAGTCTGCGCTTGCGCGGTGGCTACGCGGCCTTGCTCGCCGACAGCGGCGACAACGCGGGTGCCGCGCGCGCGCTGGCGAATGGACCGCAGGACGACGTCAGTTACGCCGCGCGCGCCGCCTACGCGGCGCGCGCCGACGACAAACCCGCATTGCAGGTGTTGTATCGCGAACTCAACGCAGACAAATCCGCGCATTCGGGCAAACGCCTCTACCTGCTCGGCCAGGTCGCGGAGATGGTTGAAAAGCGCGACGAGGCACTCGCGTGGTATCGAACGATTTCCGATGAGGATGAGCATTGGTTCGACGCGCAATTGCGCGAAGCGGTGGTGCTCGACCAGCTTGGCCGGACCCAACCGGCGCTCGATTTCCTGCACCAGCTGCAGTCGCAGGCGACCGAGGACAGCGACCAGCTCGGCAGTGCGTATCTGCTCGAAGCGGATTTCCTGCGCAAGACACGCCCACGCGAAGCCCTGGTGGTCTACACGCGCGCGCTCGCGTCGCTGCCGGATGACCCGCGCCTTCTGTATGCACGCGCATTGCTGGCGGTCGATGAGGGAGATCTGGCCACGGGCGAACACGATCTGCGTCGCGTGATCGAGCTCAAACCGGACGATGCCGAAGCGATGAATGCGCTGGGTTACACGCTCGCCGATCGCGCCGACCGCGCCGATTCGGCCAGGCATACCGAGGCGCTGGCTCTGATCCAGCGTGCGTTGAAGCTGAAGCCCGAAGAGCCCGCAATCATCGACAGCATGGGCTGGTTGCGTTACCGCATGGGCGACCTCGATGCCTCGCTGGAGAGCCTGCGTCGCGCGTTCGCGAAGCAGCCGGATGCGGACATTGCTGCGCACCTGGGCGAAGTGCTCTGGGTCAAGGGCGATCACGATGAGGCGCGCCGCATCTGGGATCAGGGCCGCAAGAAGGACGCCGGCAACAAGACCCTGCTCGAGGCCATCAAGCGGCTGACATCATGAGGCGCCGCATGTTTCGCGGCACCGCGTTCGTGGCGCTCGTCGTGTTGCTGACGGCATGTGCTGGCCAGCACGTGAAGCAGAGCCTGCCCGACGCCGGAGGATTGGCGCATCAGATCGTGCGCGAACAGACACTCGCGGCGCAGACGGCTTGGACGCTGCGCGGCCGGCTTGGGGTTTCCGATGGGCATGACGGCGGCAGCGGCTCGCTCGAATGGAGTCAGCGCGACCACCAGTTTCGCTTCAGCGTGCATGCGCCGGTCACCGGCAAGACCTGGACGCTTTCCGGTGGGCCAGGTCATGTCGTGCTCGAAGGTTTGCGCGAGGATGCGATCGCGGGTGAGGACGCGTCCACGTTGCTTGAACGCGAACTTGGCTGGCGCGTGCCGGTGACGGAACTCGTCTCGTGGGCACGCGGCGCACGAGCGCCGGGCGAAGCACGTATCGAATTTCGCGCGGACGGCCTTCCGGCTCAAATCGATCAGGCAGGCTGGAAAGTGCAGTTTCTAGACTACGACGAAAGGCGCAGCCCGCCGTTACCGAGCAAGGTCTTCGCGTCCAAGGGCAGCTACAAGGTGCGTCTTTCGATCCGCGAATGGACGCTGGAGTGAATGCCGGCGTGGCCGCGCCAGGTCCGGTCGGGCGCGAGCAGGGGTGGAGTGATTGGCCTGCACCGGCCAAGCTGAACTTGTTCCTGCATATCGTCGGCCGTCGCGAAGATGGCTATCACCTGCTGCAGACCGTCTTCCAGCTGCTCGATTGGGGCGATCTCGTGCGCCTGCGCGTGCGCGAGGATGGTTTGATTCGGCGGCACGCGCCGCTGCCCGGAATTGCCCCGGAAAACGATCTCGCAGTGCGCGCGGCTGAGGCGCTGCGAGCGCAGAGCGGAAGCCGCCTCGGCGTCGACATCGCGATCGAGAAGCGCATCCCGATGGGCGGGGGGCTCGGCGGCGGCAGTTCGGACGCGGCCACGGTGCTAGTTGCGCTGAATGCGCTGTGGAGCACGAATCTGGATGAAGATGCGCTTGCCGCTGTCGGTCTCCAGCTGGGCGCCGATGTGCCGATGTTCGTGCGCGGAAGCAGTGCCTGGGCCGAGGGCGTCGGCGAACGCCTGAGTCCGGTCGAGGTGCCTGAGCGTTGGTACGTCGTCGTCGACCCCGGTGCCAAGGTGCCGACAGCCGAGGTGTTCCAGGCCACGGATTTGACACGCAACGCCCCGCGTCTGACAATTCCGCTCTTTGTTTCGGGTGCTGCGACGGTCAATGTGTTCGAGCCGGTGGTGCGCGAACGCTTTCCCGCCGTGGCGCGTGCGCTGGATTGGCTGTACGGATACGGCGAAGCGCGATTGAGCGGCTCCGGCGGATGCATCTTTGCGGCATTCGATTCGCGTGAAGCCGCGGCGGCGGTCGCGAAGGACTGTCCGGTGGCGTTTCGAGCGTTCGTCGCGCGCGGCGTAGCGCGGTCGCCACTGCTTGCGCAAGTACGCGATTGGGCCGGCGGGCTGTAAGGATGGGCGAATCATTCATGTCACCAGCGCGGCGCAGGATGCGCTCGCTGTGGAGCTGGAGCAGGCGCGGATTCACTCCGTGGCTGCTCCGTGAAAGTGGCGGCGGGATGCCCGATCTTTCACTTTGGAATTGGGGCGTCGCCAAGCGGTAAGGCACCGGGTTTTGATCCCGGCATTCGCAGGTTCGATTCCTGCCGCCCCAGCCAGTTTTTTGGGAAACGTCAGCGAGTCGCGCGTCGATTGGATGACGTGCACGGAAACAGCAACATCGGTCGGTATCCTGCCGCGAACTTGGCGTAACGGAGCAAGGCTTTGGACACGCATATGGATACCTCGGGCATGCTGGTTTTTACCGGTAACGCCAACCGGGATCTCGCCACGACGATCTGTGCGGAACTGAACGTTCCGCTGGGCAAGGCACTCGTTGGTCGTTTCAGTGATGGCGAGGTGCAGATCGAGATCGAGGAAAACGTCCGCCGCCAGGAAGTTTTCGTGATCCAGCCGACGTGCGCACCGACGGCCGACAATTTCATGGAGCTGCTGGCCCTGATCGACGCGCTCAAGCGCGCATCGGCGGCCAGCGTGACCGCGGTGATTCCCTACCTCGGCTATGCGCGCCAGGATCGACGCCCGCGTTCGGCGCGTGTGCCGATCACGGCGAAGGTCGCGGCGCAGATGATCGGTACCGTCGGCACGGATCGCGTGCTGACGGTGGATCTGCACGCGGACCAGATCCAGGGGTTCTTCGATATTCCGC
>JBDSBK010000281.1:0-6838 GCA_039921645.1 Dokdonella sp. | reverse complement strand
GGCCTCCTGCACGGCCGGATCGAAATCCTGCACGCCGATGGAAACGCGGTTGATGCCTGCCTCGGTGACGCGGCGCGCGTAGCTCTCATCGCAGAATCGCGGGTCGAGTTCGATGCCGAACTCGCGGCTGCGCTCGGTGCTGAACGAAAAGTGCCGGCCAATCGATTCGATCAGTTCCAGCAATTGCTCGACGTCGAGGAAGTTCGGTGTACCACCGCCGAAGTGCAGCTGCGCAAGGCTGCGGTCGCGGTCGAAATGCCGCGCGACGATCTCGATCTCGCGCTGAAGTCGCACGAGGTAGGCCGACGCCTTGCTGCGGTCATGCGTGATGATACGCGCGCAGCCGCAGTAGAAGCAGGGTGAAAGACAGAAGGGAATGTGTACATAGACGGACAGATCCCGCGGGATGGGATCGCCGTTTGATATGCGAATGGCACGCGCAAGATCGGCTTCGCGGAAGCTGTCGCGGAAATGCGGGGCTGTCGGATACGACGTATAGCGCGGAGCATTGATGTCGTACTTCGCGACGAGCTCGCGATCGAACAGCGGGGCAAGGGGAGCAGGGTGGTTATTCATGATGGGGACAATATGCAACGTGTATGAAATCTCCTTGATTCAAATCAAATGCGAGCGCGAATCGCGCGCGCGGCGCGATTTCCGCAAACGAGATCCGCCGAGTTCCTGCTGTTGTGGTGTACTCGCGTTTCACCGTCTGTCAAAAGGTTTTCCGGCTTTTACGTTTCAGGCGGGCACGTGGAAACGCAAGCCGGGAGAAGCGCGGGGAGATGTTTAGGAAGGAGACGAGGGAATACGACCGAGAGCGTGACCATGGACACACGGCTCCGCGTGGAGGTCGGGCAGAGCGGCAAAGAACGTCTAGATATTGTGTCCACGCCGTGTCCACGTCGCCTGTAAGGACGGAGTTCGCAAGACGAACCCGCAAAAAAACGCCGAAAAATGATCATTCACCAACGCACGCGGTTATTGGCGCATCAGGGGCGTATGGTCAGCCCTCCCCATCGTCTGGAGCTGTTGTTCCGCAGAATCAGTCATCTATGGCGGCTGGCAAGTCTTGGATGCAAGGGGAAGCGAACGGATGTTGAAGCAGTTGGCAGTCGCCATTGTAGCCACGAGGTAGCCAAAACCCTGCACGACTTCGGGACGCCCCCCAAACTGGCTGCATCGTACCGAGTGGTCCGGTTGCGTGTAGCCCATCGGGGAGGGACGCCGTGTGTACGTCCGCGGTTCCGCGCGCGGCGGATTCGAGGATGTTGACGACGCCGGCGAGCGTGACGCTCGATGCGATCACGGCGTTGATCCTCCGACGATGGCAAGCCCGTAATCCCAGATTACGTGACGGACCGCTTCGTGTTGCCAGGATGGGATCAACTTGATCCAGCCATGCACACGAGGTTCGTCTAGGCCCGCCCGGAAAAAAATGCGTGCGCCATTCAGAGGTTTTCAGCAAAGCCCGTCAACATCGTGCGTCCGCGCGAATGTGCGTCGGGCCATGTCGACAGCCAGGTGTCGACATCAATGACTGGCAGACGTCGCGGTCAGGAACGCGGGCGGCTCGTCAGCCTTCGCGCCACCCCAGTCACTCCGCGGATCGTGCTTGAGTTCGAACAGAAGGTGGCCGCCCTTGGCAATGAATTCGGCCGGCAGCCACGCTTTCGTCGACGCCTGCCCGTTGACCTGCAGCGACTGCACGTACGGGGCATCGGCTTGGGCGGCCGGTGCATCGATGACGATATCGCCGGACCCGCGGCGAATCACCGCGCGTGCGAACAGCGGGCTGGCGAGCACGAGTTCAGCACGTCCCGGGAACAACGGATACATGCCGAGCGCCGACCACACATACCACGACGACATTTCGCCGAGATCGTCATTGCCCGGAATGCCATCGGGTGTCGCATTCCACAGCCTGTTGACGACTTCGCGCACGGTCGCCTGTGTTTTCCACGGTTGTCCCGCAACCGCATACAGCCACGGAGCGGCGATCGACGGCTCGTTGTCCATCTCGACATGCAGGTCGCCGGAACCGGTGAGCGCCCAGGCGCCGTCCTCGTCGTGGAACAGCGCATCCAGTCGCGCGATCGCGCGCTCGCGGCCGCCGAGCGCATCGAACAAACCGGGTACATCGAACGGCACCATCCAGAGATATTGCGCGGCGCTGCCTTCGGCGAATCCGTCGTCGGATGCAGGGTCGAAAGCCGGCCACGAGCCATCGGCGTTGCGGTTCTGGATATAACCGCCAGCCGGCGTCGCGGTCGGGTTGAACAGGTTGCGCCAATGGCCTGCGCGTTCGAGGAAGCGGCGTGATGTCGCGGCATCGCCGAGCCTGTGCGCCATCGCGGCGAGTGCGAAATCCGCGCTCGCCTGCTCCAGCGTTTCCGCCGCGCCACCCCACGCTTGCGTATCGGTCGGGACATAGCCCAGCGCGCGCGTGCGTTCGAGGTCCGGTCGCTGTCCGACGCACTCGATCGCGCAACCGCGCTTCTCGCGATCGTGTGCGGTCGGCACTTCGGCGGCGTGCACGAGCGACGCGAGCGCCTTTTTCGCGTCGAAACGCGTGCTGCCGAACGCATGGATCGCCGCGATCGCGGGTGCGGCGGGATCGCCGTTCATGACGTGCGCGCCGCCGTTGTTGTGCGTCCAGCGATCCCACTCGCCGCCGTTCTGGTCGGCCTGGTTGAGCAGCGACTGCGCGATGTCGCTGCCGATGTCCGCGTCGAGCAGCGTGACGAGTTGCAGCTGCGATCGGTAGATGTCCCAACCGGAGAAGTTCGCGTATTGCGCGTGCTGATTCGGACCGACGCGATGCGTCTTGCCGTCGAAGCCGGCGTATTCGCCGTTCGCGTCACTGAAGAGATTCGGATGCATCGATGCGTGGTAGAGCGCCGTGCGAAAGACACGGCGCTGATCGGCGCTGCCGCCGTCGATCGCGATACGCGACAGCCACTCGTTCCATGCGCCACGCGCGGCGTCGCGCACGGCGGCAAAGGTCTTCGACGGCGGATTCTCCGCCGCGAGATTCGCTCGCGCATTGTCGATGCTGACGTAGGAGATCCCGACGCGCACGCCAACCGTTCGTTCCGCCGCGGTGTCGAAGCGCAGCCACGCGCCCGATCCCTTGCCGGCCTCGGGGAAGCCGTCCTTGCCGTAACCGGTGCCGCCACGGGCCAAGTTGGCGCCCGCGTGCACGGCCGCGTCTTCCCACGTCCCCTGTCCCGCGAACGCATGATCGAACGCAGCGACGAAGTAGAGCGTGTAGTAGCTTCGGCGATCCTCGGCATCGAGGTAGCCGCAGAAGTTGCCGCTCGTGACCGAGCCACTGACGCTGCGTGTTGCCGCATCGATCGTCACGCTTGCATCGCTGCTGCCGACTTCGCTGTCCGACGTGCGGATCAACATCGTCGCCGGCATGCCGGATGGATAGCGGAATAGGGCGGACCCGGTGCGCGCGGTCGCCGCGAGTTCGACCTTGACGCGATTCGCGAGCCGCACGGCGTACATGCCAGGCTCGGCGGTTTCATTGACGTGCGAATAGGTCGTCGAGAAGGTCTCGTCCTTCGCATCGGTCGACGGCGACACCGTGGGCTCAGCGGTCATCGGCAGGAACGGAATATCGCCACTCGCGCCACGGCAACCCGTGCCGGAAAGATGCGTCAGGCCGAACCCGCGCACGCGCCTGGCGTCGTACGCGTAACCGCCGGGTGCGGCGACGTGGCTGTGATCGCCCTTCGTCGTCTCCGGGCTCCATTGCAGCATGCCGAAAGGCACGACGGCGCCGGGAAACACGTTGCCACCATGCGCGGTGCCGATGCGCGGGTCGACGTCGGACGCGGCGTCGCTTGCCGCAACGGAATCAGCGACGGCGACAGGTGCCGGTTTGCGCCACGTCGCGCGCAGCGGATGCGCCTCGGTGTTGAACGTGATCGCGTCGAAGTCGAGCGCGGCCGGCGCAAACAGGAGGTAGTAATACTTGAAGGTTTCGGCGAAGACGAAACTCTCCATGCGGTCCTTCTTCTCCTTCGTGACCACGTTCTTCAGTGCCGCGTAGCCCGCATCGGTGCGGCAGTATTTCTCGAAGTCGCGGAACATCGTTCGACCCATCGACAGGTATTTCCGATCGCGCGTGTAGTGCGCGAGGTAATACGCCGACTCGACGATCTCGGGTCGCAGCGCATAACCGGGGTAGGGGATTTCACCGGTGCGATAGTCGAGGACTTCCGGTTCGATGCCGTTGAGTTGCCACATGTGGAACGACGAATCCTGCAGGCGCGCCGCACGCGGCACGTCGCCCGACATCGACAGAAGCGCCGGCAAGAACGCGTCGAGCGCGCCCCACGTCGTATGCGTTCGCTTGCCCGTGTTCATGTCGGCATAGCCATACCAGAGCGCGCCGTCGACCTCGTCGGCCAGATGCGCGTTGATTGCCGCGATGCTCGTTTTCCACATCGCGAGGCAATCCTCGTCGCCGAACAGGCGCCAGCACTTCCACAGGTATTCGTAATACGAATCGATGCCGCCGGAGACGTGCGAATCCGCATCGGTCCACTGGCCGGTTTGCACATCGATCGCGGAGCCGACGAGATCGATCGACGAGCGCCGCTTGAACGTCTCGACCAGCGCGCGCTTCGCCTTGTCGTAGAACACCGGCTTGTTCGTGAGCTTCGCCAGCGTGCCGAACTCGAGCAGCAGCGTTCCTGTCTCGGCCGGGTTGCTCAGTGGATTGCGCGTCTTGCCATTGCGCAGGTTGATTTCGACCCACGGCAGGCCGGTCGGAGAGTCGAATACCGGCAGCAGGCGCGTCCCGAGGTCTTCCGCCTTGGCGAGCAGGCGTGCGTCGCCGGTCAGTTGGTAGCCCGAGAGCAATCCACCGAGCAGACGGATCGTGATCTCGAAATTCTTGACGTAGATGTCCTTGTCGAAATCGAGCTTCGTCGCGATGAGCTCGCGCGCGGCGTCGGCTTCCTCGGTCAATCCCATCACGACCAGCGTGTCCAGCGCATCGACCGGCGTCATCAGCAACGATTCGCCGTACCAGTCGTACGGCTTGTGGCTGATCGGCGCGAGATCGTCGTGTCCCCACGCATACTGCCGATACCCGTGCCACGCATGCACGAACTCGGCCTTGACGTCCGCCGCGAGGCGCACCGATTCGGCGGCGTCGACCGGTTTGATCCGAGGTGAGCCGGGTTTCGCGTCGAGGGGAAAGACGACGAACGACGACAGCAGAAGCAGGCACGCGAGCAGATGCTTGGGCACGGGTCAGGTCCCGGGGATTCAGGTCAACGCGGAAGGCGAACGGCGCAGCAGCGCGAGCACTTCGTGGCAGGCGCCCATCGTGTGGTAATCGGTTTTTCCCGCCGGGCTCTTTTCATCGGAGTAGGGACGGTTTTCGCGATCGAGGATGCGATACCACGCGCCGTGCGCGTGATCGATGAAGTGCGCCCATGAGTAGCCCCACAGGCGATCGTAGTCGTGCGCGTGCCGGGTGCTCCGCGTGCGTTCGCTCAGCAGCGCAGCGGCGGCAATCGATTCGGCCTGTACCCAGAAATACTTGTCGCTGTCGCAGACGCTGCCATCGGGTGCGAAGCCGTAGCAGAGGCCACCGAATTCATCGTCCCACGCATGCGCGACAGCGCGATCGAACAACTGAGTCGCCGTCGGCAGCAGCCAATCCCGCGGCGTATAGCGGTCGAGCGTCAGCAGCAGCTTCGCCCACTCGGTCTGATGACCGGGCTGGAATCCCCAAGGTCGAAACAGGTGCTTCGGATCGTCGCGGTGGTAGTCCCAGTCGATCGACCAGTTCGCATCGTAGTGTTCCCACACGAGACCGCCGGCCTGCGCTGCCTGGCGACGCGTGATCGCATCCGCGACGGCGAGTGCACGATCGAGGTAACGCGCGTGGTTCGTCGCCTCGAAGGCGGCGATCAGCGCCTCGGTCAGATGCATGTTCGCGTTCTGTCCGCGGTACGCGGAAAACTGCCAGTGTTCATCCGCTTCGTCGCGGTAGAGGCCGGCTTGCGCATCCCAGAAGCGCTCTTCGAGCAAGTCCCAGGTCTCGTCGATCCACGCGGCTGCCTCGAGAATCCCGGCCTTCAGTGCGGTCGAGCAGGCGAGAATCACGAAGGCCATGCCGTAGGCGTGACGGGTCGCGTCGTCGCGACGACCATCGAGGATCGTCCATGCATACGCGCCGCTCGCCGGATCGCGATGGACGTTGCGCAGGTACTTCAGGCCGTGTCGTGCGACATCGAGGTAGTCGTCGCGGCGAAATTCGCGGGCTGCCATCGCATAGTTGAAGACGAAGCGCGTGCTGCTGACGAGGTGCCGATGACGCCGGTCGTACACCGTGCCGTCGTTCTTGAAGTAATGAAAGAAACCGCCGGCTGGATCGATGCAGCGAGGATGGTAAAAGGCCATTGTCTGCGCGATGTGGCCGCGGAGGAAATCGACCGAGCGGAAATCCGGCAGCGTGCTCGTCTTCATCGTCAACAAACCCGGTTGGCGTCGTGGTATCCCAGCAGCGCGTGTACTTCGTCGCGGGTCGGCATCGCCGCGAACGCGCCGTGGCGCGTGACTGCAATCGCGCCGCACGCGGCGGCGAAGCGAAGCGTTTCGCCGATAGCGGAAGAATTTCCGGCGAATTCGGGCAACGATGCTGCCTCGATGCCGCGTCTCGCGAGTTCGTGCAGCATGCCTGCGGTAAACGCGTCGCCGGCGGCAGTGGTGTCGACTGCGCGAACATGGAACGGTTGCAGCGCGCCCTGACGCTCGGGCGTGAACCAACGCAGCAAACGTGCGCCATCGGTGACGACGACGAAGCGCG
>JBDSBK010000280.1:0-4669 GCA_039921645.1 Dokdonella sp. | reverse complement strand
GCTCGACCTTGGCCAGCGTATCCGCGACCAGTACGCGCTTTTGCGAGATCACCGCAACGCGATCGCAGATCGTGTACAGCGTATCGAGATCGTGGGTGATCAGGAAAACGGTCAGGCCGAGGCTTTCGCGCAAGGTGAGGATCAACTGATCGAATGCCGCTGCGCCGATTGGATCGAGGCCCGCGGTCGGTTCGTCGAGGAAGAGGATGTCGGGGTCGAGCGCGATGGAGCGTGCGAGTGCTGCGCGCTTGACCATGCCGCCGGACAGTTCCGACGGGAACTTCGCGCCGGCGTCGACGGGCAGGCCGGCGAGCGCGATTTTCAGTGCCGCAAGACGTTGCATCAGCGCACTTGGCAGGTCGAAGTGTTCGCGCATCGGCACCATCACGTTGTCGGCAACGCTGAGCGAGGAAAAAAGCGCGCCGTTCTGGAACAGCACACCGCAGCGGCGTTCGATCTCGGCGCGGCGCGCGTCGGAAACCTTCGTCATTTCCTCGCCGAGCAATTTGACGCTGCCCGCCACAGGCCGATTGAGACCGATGATCGAACGCAGTAGCACCGACTTGCCGCTGCCCGAGCCGCCGACGACACCGACGATCTCGCCGCGATACACGTCGAGATCGAGATTCTCGTGCACCACCTGCTCGCCGAACTGGTTGCGCAGTCCGTGCACCTCGATGACCTTCTCGCGTGCATCACCGGGGCCAGGATCGCGCGTCATACCTTGATCTCCATGTAGAAGATCGCGGCGAGTGCATCGACAAGGATAGCGACGAAGATCGACTGCACCACGCTCGAGGTCGTGTGCGAGCCGACCGATTCTGCGCTGCCGGATACCTTGAAGCCTTCGAGGCAGCCGATGGCGGCAATCAGGAACGCAAACACGGGCGCCTTGCTCATGCCGACCCAGAAATGCCGGGTCGCGGCGAGGTCATGGAAGCGTGCGAGGAACATCGTCGGCGAGATGTCGAGCGAGAGCGCACACACCGCGAGGCCGCCGAGGATGCCCGCGAGCATGGCGAGGAAGGTCAGTGCCGGCATGGCGATAATCAGCGCGATCAGACGCGGCAACACCAGCACTTCGACCGGGTCGAGTCCGAGTGTGCGGATCGCATCGACTTCTTCGCGCGACTTCATCGAACCGATCTGTGCCGTGAACGCGCTGCCGGATCGACCTGCTATCAGGATTGCCGTCAGCAGCACGCCGAATTCGCGCAGGAAGGAATAGCCGATCAGTTCGACCGTGAAGATGCTCGCGCCGAAATCCTTGAGCACCGTCGCGCCGAGGAACGCGACGACCGCACCGACAAGGAAGTTCAGCAGCACCACGATCGGAACCGCATCGAGTCCGGTCTGTTCAAGATGGAACGCGAGCGAGGTGATGCGCCAGCGTCGCGGATCGACGATGCAACGCGCGAGCGTGGCGAGGATCAGGCCGATGAAACCGAGCAGCCCGTACGCGTCGTGGGCGATCTGTTCGACGGCGGCGCCGGTGCGTGCGAGCAGCGCGGCGAGGCCGGCATCCCGCTTCGAGACGGCAGCGGGCGCGCTTTGCGCCTTCGCGACCGCATCGAACAGGGCCTGCCGATTGCTGTCGAGTCCGCCGATGCCGCTTGCGCCCGCGAGGTCCAGCAGCAGGCCGGCACCCGCGGTATCGACCCGACCGAGCGCCACCGCATCGACGCGCGCACCCTGCGGGAGCTTGCGTCGAAGGGTGGCTACCAGGCTTGCGAGTCCGGCCGCATACGCGAGCGTCCAGTCGCCGCTGGCGACGATGCGTGCGCCGCCTGCATCCTGCTGGATCGTTGCCGTACCTGCCGAGGGTGTCGGTGTCATCGCGCAAGGCTAACAGGCGCTTCCTGAATCCTGAAAGGGAGGCGACGACCGCTGGGGCACTATCCCTCACATCCCCGACGCAAAGCACGGCATCATTGCCTCCGTGAGCATGCCCGAACTTGACAACCGCATTGGTGGCGACGCCTCCCTCAAGACCCGCATCGGCTTCGTCGTCGAGTTGTCGCGGCGTCTGCACGAGTACGGCACCACCGCGCCGCGTCTCGAAGACGTGATCAACCTGGTCAGCGCGCGCCTCGGCCTCGTCTGCAACGTGTTGTCGACGCCGACCTCGATCGTGATGTCGTTCTCCGATCCCGCACATGAGGACGGTCTCGCCGAAATCACCCAGGTCGTGCGCGTGTCGCCCGGCGACATGAATCTGAAGCGCCTGTGCCAGGTCGACGAGATTGCCGACCAGGTCATCGATGGCCATCTCGATCTCGAAGCGGGGCGTGCGCGGCTGAAGGAATTCGGCGAAGCACGCCGCTCGTCGCGCCACCGCGCGTGGCTGGTTGCGAGCTTCGGCGTTTCGGCCGGAAGCATTGCCGTGATCCTGCACACCGGTTGGGCCGGCGTCGCCGTGGCGTCGCTGGTAGGCCTGGTGATCGGCTTGATCTATCACATCGCAGCGTTACGACCCAACATCGCGGCGGCCGCGGATGCGTTGTCGGCGTTTCTGGCCACGCTGATCGCCACCGGCATCGCCGTGCATGTCACGCCGCTCGCCCTGCGGTCGGTGGTGATATCGAGCCTGATCGTGCTGATGCCGGGCATGACGCTGACGACCGCGGTGCGCGAATTGTCGAGCCAGCACCTGATTTCCGGCACGGCACGCATGATGGGCGCGGTCGCGACCTTGCTCAAACTCGCGTTCGGCACGATCGCCGCATCCCAGTTGTGTACCTTGCTCGGCTGGGTCCCGCAGGTGAGCCCCGAGGCGGACGTGCCGCGCTGGACGGAATGGCTTGCCGTGCTTGCCGGCAGTTTCGCGTTTGCTGTGCTGTTCGGCAGCCCGCGTCGGTATGTGCCGGTCGTGGTCGCCTCGGTGGTGCTCGGCTACGTCTGCGCGCAGGTTGGCGGTGCCTATCTGACGCCCGCGTTCGGCGTGTTCGTCGGCGGCCTCGTGATCGGCGCGATCAGCAATGTGTTCGCGCGCGTGATGCAACGCCCAGGCGCGCTGGTGCGCGAGCCGGGCATCATCCTGCTCGTGCCGGGCAGTGTCGCGTTCCGTTCATTGAGCTTCGTGTTCCAGCGCGATGTGCTGCTCGGCATCGACACCGCCGTCACCCTGGTGACCTTGCTCGTCGCCATCGTCGCCGGACTGCTGTTCGGCGATTTGCTGGTGCCGTCGCGGCGCAAGCTCTGACGCCGCGTGTTCGCTCGATTGCCCACTTGGGTACTGGTCGGCGGCGCGCTGCTCGCCTTCCTCGCCGGCATCATCAATGTCGCCGGATTCCTCGGCATACAACATGCGGGCATTACGCATCTGACCGGTACGACGACCCTGCTCGGCATCGCGGTGGGCGAGGGCGACAGCGCGCAGATGGGGCATTTCGCGGCAATGATCGGCGCGTATCTTTCCGGCACGATCGCCAGCGGCGTGATCATCCAGGATTCCACGTTGCGCCTCGGTCGCCGCTACGGTGTCGTGCTGGTCATGGAGGCGTTGCTGCTGATTGCCGCGGTGCCCCTGCTCGGTGCCGGCGATCTGCTCGGCGAGTATCTCGCCTCAGGCGCCTGCGGTTTGCAGAATGCGATGGCCAGCACCTATAGCGGCGCCGTGCTGCGCACGACGCATGTGTCGGGGACACTGACCGACCTCGGCATTTCACTGGGGCACTGGTTGCGCGGTCTGACCGTCGACGTGCGCCGCGTTCGTCTGCTGCTGGCGCTCGTCGTTTCATTCTTTGCAGGCGCGGTGGCGGGTACGCAACTCTTTCACGCGTTCGCGTACGGCGCTCTTTACCTGCCCGCCGCAGTGACCGGCATTGTCGGTATCGGCTATGGCCTCTACCGGCACATGCGAGGACGCGAACCCTAGGCCTGCGTCTATTTCAGCAGTGAACGCAGCATCCATGCGGTCTTTTCATGCTCCTGCATGCGCTGCGTCGCCAGATCCGCGGTCGGCTGGTCGTCGGCGTGATCGGAGACCTTGAACACTTCGCGCGCGGTACGCGCAGCCGTTTCATGGCCGTCGACGAGTTGCTGCACCATGGCCTTCCAGTCGGGCACGCCGGTTTCTTCGGGGATCGAGGTCAGCTTGCCGAATTGCGTGTAGGAGCCGGGTGCATATACGTCGAGCGCGCGCATGCGTTCGGCGAGGGTATCGGCGGCGAGCCAAAGCGCGTTGTACTGCGACTCGAACATCAGGTGCAGGGTATTGAACATCGTGCCCGTCACGTTCCAGTGAAAACCGTGCGTTTTCAGGTACAGCGAATACGTGTCCGCGAGCAGTTTGGACAGGTTTTTCGCGATGCTTTCGCGATCCTTCCTGGTGATGCCGATGTCGATGGCCATCGAGATTCCGTCGTGGTTGGAGAGCGCAAAGGCTACCCCGGCCCAGCGACGGCTGGAAATCGCTCTTGCGAATCGCAGCGATAGGCCGCACACATCGGTGTCCGCAACGTGAAAGGCTCGCGCGCACAGCGCAGGTCGCCGACAATTGCCCGATGTCCGAACTGAAAACCCTGCGCAACGCGCTCGATAGCGTCATGGCGCGCGACTTTGGTCGCTTGCTGTCGCGCTGGCAGCGGCTCGCGTCCGTGCGCCCGGAGCCCGCCGCCGCCGAGATCGATGCGCTGCGCAGCGCGATTTCCGCGTCCGCAGATCGCCG
>JBDSBK010000279.1:0-3441 GCA_039921645.1 Dokdonella sp. | reverse complement strand
GTTTCAAACAAGAAGCCCGGGCTGGTCCCGGGCTTTTTTTTGAGCGTGTCTCGCGTGGGATATTCGGCACGGACATGGCGGGCGATGACTGAATCATTCGCATCGCAACGACCACGCGCCACCCGGGTCCCGCAGCGGCGAGCGTCGTATCGGTCGGCGTCGACAACGCCGCCGGTAAACCAAGCGCTCTTATGATCTGTGCGCGGATGGAGTGCTTTGCCCGGCATGCGCGGAAGGCATTCTGAACCTCAGTCGTACCGTCCTTGAAAGTGGCAACCTGCAGCTCGTGCGCACCGATGTCGACGAAAGGCGCGTCGCTGCGAATCGCGACGACACGGGGCGAGGCCCTGATATCGACCACTAACCGCCGTCACACGGCGAATGCGAACCCCGAACCAGCACAGCGTCGGTCCGCCCACACCGCCCGGCCCCTGTGCGCGATGGCCGGTTTCTCGAAGAGCACAGCGCATTTGAACCGTCGGCTCTGCATCGATGCGCCCGTACATACGCGGCTTTTTTGCCAGGCTGAACGCGGCCGTCGTAGCTTGCACGACGCGATAATCACCGCAGCGAACGCGTTCAACCCGCTCGATTCAGGCATGAAACAGCATGGAAATATTCACTGCACGTCCGGAGCGAATCGTGGGCAACATCGCCGTCGCAAGCTTGATGGCAGGCGTGCCCATCGGTGCGGCCCTCGCCATCCTGGGTATTGTTTCCGAACCCGCAGGACATTCATTGATCGAGACGCTCAAGGGCATCGGCAGCGGCGCACTGCTGTGCCCGGCCGTTCTCTTCATCGTCGGCATGATCGTGGTCGCGCCGATCGTGGCCGGCCTGCGGCATGTCGGATACGCCGGGCCTTTTTCGGTGTATTCCGTCAGCGTCCTATTCGGCTTGATCGCGATGGCCGATGACGTCAGGTTCGGAACCATAGCCATGGTGGTCGGTCTCGTGGCCAGCCACGTGTTTTGCCGGTATGCGTATCGCGATGCCACCGAATTTCCCGGCGTTCGCTAGGCTGCGCAGGGGGCGACTCGTTGGCCGACTCGTGCGATCAATGCTGCACTTGCAGCCGACTCACATCAGGAAAATGGTCGCAAGGCCAAGGAAGATGAAAAACCCGCCGCTGTCGGTGAGTGCGGTGATCATCACGCTCGAACCCATCGCCGGATCGCGGCCGAACTTGAGCAGGCCCATTGGAATGATCACGCCCATCAGCGCCGCGAGCAGCAGGTTCAATGTCATCGCCGTGGTCATGACGAGGCCGAGCGCGACGTTGCGATAGAGCAGCCACGCGACGAATCCGATCACGCTGCCCCAGATCAGGCCATTGAGCAATGCGACGCCAAGTTCCTTGCGCAGCAGTCGCTTGGCGCTGGTCGGACTGATCTGGTCCAGCGCGAGCGCGCGCACGATCATCGTGATGGTCTGGTTGCCGGAATTGCCGCCGATGCCGGCGACGATCGGCATCAGCGTCGCGAGCGCAACGAGTTTCTGGATCGACCCTTCGAACAGTCCGATCACGCGCGAGGCGATGAACGCGGTGACCAGATTGGTCGCGAGCCACGCCCAGCGATTGCGCAGGGATTTCCAAACGGACGCAAAGATGTCCTCGTCTTCGCGCAGGCCGAAACGCTCGCGCACGTCGGCATCGCTTTCCTCGCGGATCACGTCGACCATTGCGTCGATGGTCAGGCGACCGATCAGGTGCCCGAGGCCATCGACCACGGGTGCCGTGACCAGATCGTAGCGTTCGAACGCCTGCGCCGTGTCGACGACGTCGTCTTCCGGATGGAAGGTGTTCGCGTCGGCGGCCATCACCGCGCTGACGAGCTTGGCCGGATCGTTGACGAGCAGCCAGCGGATCGGCAGCACCCCGGTGAGCAGGGTTTCATGGTTGACGACGAACAGCTTGTCGGTGTGGTCGGGCAGTTCCTTCAAGCGGCGCAGGTAACGCAATACGGTTTCGAGGGTCACGTCCTCGCGGATCGTCACCATGTCGAAATCCATCAGCGCGCCGACCTGGTTTTCCTCCCACGACATCGCCGACTGCAACTGCTCGCGCTGCTCGCCGTCGAGGCGACGCATGAGTTCCTGCAGCACGTCCTCGGGCAGATCCTCGGCTAGATCGGCGAGCTCCTCGGCATCCAGTTGCTCGGCGGCGGCGAGCATTTCCGGGCGATCCATGTCCGCGAGCAGCGATTCGCGCACCGAATCGGACACTTCAAGGAGGATTTCGCCGTCGCGATCGGCCTTGACCAGGTGCCAGATCTCGAGGCGATCCGCGGTCGGCAGTGCTTCGAGAATGTGCGCGATGTCGGCCGGATGCAGGTCGTCGATCTCGCCCTGCAGCTCCGCCAGATGCTGGCGATGGACGAGACCCTCGACCAGGTCGTGGTGATCGCCGTGCTGGCGGTGGGCGAGGTCTTCGACCAGGTGCTGGCGACGCAGCAACTCGGTGACCCGCGCGAGCTGGGTCTGCAAGTGGCTGTGCGGCTTGCGGGTTTCGACTTCGCTCATGAACTCGACGGCCGTGTGGCGGGCGACGCTGGGGTCTCGTCGCGATTCAAACGCACGAGGCGGACGCGAACCCGACAGGATTCGCGCAGGGCGCCATTGTCGCCGCTATGGCCGCCGGCGGGAACTGCGGCAGTGAAAACCGGCGTCGACGCGATCGCTAGGGATGCGCGGCGAGCTTGCCTTGTGCTGTCGTTCCCTCGCGCAGGGTCCACTCGACGAGTTCGGGGACAATCGTATTCAACGCCGTCTCGAAAGCGACGAAGGCGCTCGCCGCATCCGCCGCAGCAGACGCGGATTCGGCCGTGAATGCGTGCGAGGCGAGCACGCGGTTCGACGTGTAGTCGAGCAGACGCGCCTGAAAGCGGATCGCCGCCTGCGGCTTGCCGTCGCGGAATTCGAGCTGGAAATCGCGCAGCGCGATCGCGAGCGAATAGTCCGCGCGCAAGCCCGAAGCCGCGCTGCCCACGCCAATGATGCGACCCGAAGCTTCGAAGCCCTGCACGACCATGCCGCGCAGCAACGCCGGCGCCGGTTCGCGCCAGCGCGCGCCGGGGAACACCTCGAGCACGCCGGGCGTCGGCATCACGGCGATGCGCACGCTGTCGAGCGTGTCGCTCGCAAGGGGCGTCTCGATGGCGAGTTGCCATTCCACGTGCGTGACCGTACCGCTCGCCGCTGCTGCGCTGTAGGTGGGGGAGTAGATCGTGAACGGCGTGCGTTGCACGTTGAGCAGCGATCCGCACGAAGAGCAGAGCACTGCAACGAGTGCGCATGCGAGGGTCGCAACAACACGGGAAGGTTTCATTTGGACTGGAACTCCTTGGGCTGGTCGCGACCGAGCAACAGGCTGTCGGATGCGCCGAGCTTGTCGCTGAGTTGCTTGAGCGAGCGCAGCGTCTCGCGCAGGTCGAGCACGGT
>JBDSBK010000278.1:0-5712 GCA_039921645.1 Dokdonella sp. | reverse complement strand
TCGCGCACGAGATCGACGCCGGTGATGAACTCGGTGACCGGGTGTTCCACCTGGATGCGCGTATTCATCTCGATGAAATAGAAGTGGCCGTTCTCGTACAGGAACTCGAACGTGCCGGCGCCGCGGTAGCCGATGCGCAGACAGGCCTCGACGCAGACCGTGCCGATCTGCGCGCGCTGCTCCGGCGTGATGCCCGGCGCGGGCGCTTCCTCGACGACCTTCTGGTGACGGCGCTGCATCGAGCAATCGCGTTCGCCGAGGTGAATCGCATTGCCCTGGCCGTCGGCGAGCACCTGGATTTCGATGTGGCGCGGGTTCTCGAGGAACTTCTCCATGTAGACCTCGCCATTGCCGAACGCGGCCTTGGCTTCGGACTTGGTCATGGTGATAGCGTTGGAGAGGTGCGCCTCGGTATGCACGACGCGCATGCCGCGGCCGCCGCCACCGCCGGCCGCCTTGATGATGACCGGGTAGCCGATGTCGCGCGCGATCTTGCCGTTGCTGACCATGTCCTCGCCGAGCGGTCCGCCCGAGCCCGGCACACACGGCACGCCGGCAGCCTTCATCGCACGGATCGCCTCGACCTTGTCGCCCATCAGGCGGATCACGCTGGCGGTCGGTCCGATGAAGATGAAACCGGACTTCTCGACGCGTTCGGCGAAGTCCGCGTTCTCGGAAAGGAAGCCGTAGCCGGGATGGATCGCCTGCGCGTCGGTGACCTCGGCAGCCGCAATGATCGCGGGCACATTGAGATAACTCTCGCCCGCCGGCGCCGGCCCGATGCAGACCGATTCATCGGCCATGCCGACGTGCTTCAGATTGCGGTCGACGGTGGAGTGCACCGCGACAGTCTTGATGCCGAGCGTGTGGCACGCGCGCAATACGCGCAATGCGATCTCGCCGCGGTTCGCGATGACGACTTTGTCGAGCATGGGATGCGCTGCCTCAGCCGATCACGAACATGGGTTCGTCGAATTCGACCGGCTGGCCGTTGTTGACGAGGATCGCCATCACGGTGCCGCTGACGTCGGCTTCGATCTGGTTGAACATCTTCATCGCCTCGATGATGCCGAGGGTGTCGCCGGCCTTGACTGCCTGGCCGACCTTCACGTAGACCGGCGATTCCGGATTGGCCGACGCATAGAACGTGCCGACCATCGGCGCCTTGACGACGTGCCCTTCCGGCGTGGAGGGTGCAGCCGCTGGCGCAGGTGCGCTGGCGGCAGCGGCCGGCGCAGCGGCGACATGCACGGGTTGAACCTGCTGCGGCGCCAGCGCAGGCAACGCGCTGACCATGCCCTTGGGAATGCGCGACAGGCGCACGATTTCCTCGCCCTCCTTGATCTCGAGTTCGGCGAGATTGGATTCTTCGAGCAGGTCGATGAGTTTCTTGATCTTGCGCAGGTCCATCGGGACTCCTGGCTGAAAGTCGATTGGAGAAGGGTCAGGCCGCAAGCCGGCGCAGCGCAGCGTCGAGCGCGAAGCGATAGCTGTCGGCGCCGAAGCCCGCGATCACGCCGACCGCGAGGTCGGAAAAATACGATTGGCGTCGGAACGCCTCGCGTGCATGCACATTGCTCAGATGCACTTCGATGAATGGAATAGCGACCGCGGCCAGCGCATCGCGCAGGGCGATGCTGGTGTGCGTGAACGCGCCCGGGTTGATCAGGATGAACGCGGTGCCGTCGGTCGCGGCCGCCTGCACGCGATCGATCAGCGCATGCTCGGCATTGGACTGCAGGGTGGTCAGTTCATGCCCTGCGGCGCGCGCCGTCTGCGTCAGGTTGGCATCGATCTCGGCCAGGGTCGTGCGGCCATAGACTGCCGGCTCGCGCGTGCCGAGCAGGTTGAGGTTGGGGCCGTGCAGGACCAGCACTGTTGCCAAGATCGCGGCTCACGCAAAACGGGGCGCTAGTCTGGAGGAGACATCGCTTTCTGTCCAGTTCGGCGACGTTTGACGGTTAATTGCAGAGATTGCGCGAACTCTTAGCCTATAGATGCGGCGTCAGCCACTGCTCGAGACTGTTTTCGGTGAAGGTGCCGAAGCGTTGCGCGACGACGCGTCCATCGCGTCCGATCAGCACCGAGTAGGGCAGCACATTGCGCGTATTGCCGTAGATGGCTGAGACATCGCGGCCGTTGGCAGCAGATGCATCGGGATCGTCGATGAGGATCGGGTAGCTGACCGGCTGGCTCGCGAGAAAGCCTCTCGCCGCCGCCGCACTGTCGGAAGCAATGCCGACGATCTGCAGGCCGCGCGTGGCAAGCCGCTGCTGGCTGCGCTCGAGCAGCGGCATTTCCTCGCGACACGGCGCGCACCAGCTTGCCCAGAAATTCACCAGGATCAACTTGCCATTCCACTGCGCCAGGCTTTGCGCGTGGCCTTCGGCATCGGGCAGATGAATGTCGGGGCGCTGGCTGCCGATCGCGAGCGGAATGGCGGATGCTTGCGTTGGCGCGGGCATCGGTCGCAGCCATGCGCCGACGAACAAGCCGCCCAGCGCGCCGCCGACGGCCAGCGCAATGATCAGCAGGGTGGTGCGATCGAACACGCGGGACTCAGCGTGCCGCCGGCGCCAGCGCCTCTTCGACGATGCTCTGCGTCAATACCGTCGGCAGCGCATGGCCGGGGCCGGTTTCGCCGGCACGGAACACGACGTACAAGGGCACGCCGACGGATTTGTAGTCCTTGAGGAATGCGGTGATCGCGGGATCGACATTGGTCCAGTCGCCGGTCATGAGCACCGCATTGCTGCGCTTGAGCAGTGCACGGAACGCATCGGTGCCGAGCACGGCGCGTTCGTTGACCTTGCAGGTCACGCACCAGTCGGCACCCATGTCGACGAACACGCTGCGACCTTCGGCGCGCAGTGCCGAGAGGCGTTCCGCCGAATACGCGACGCTGTCCTTCGAATCCGCCTGTGCGTGTATCGGCACGGCCAGCTGCGCGATCTCGACGATCGGCCAAAGCGCGGCCAGCACGACCAGCATCGCGAGTGCGCGCGTGAGCGGACCGCCGCGATAGCGGCTTTGTTCCCACCACCACAGGCCGAGCGCGAGTACGACGGCGCCAGCGAGCACCCAACCGACCGCGTCGATGCCGCGCTGGTTGCCGAGTACCCAGGCGAGCCACACCGCGGTCAGATACATCGGGAACGCAAGCACCTGCTTCAGCGTTTCCATCCAGGCGCCGGGTTTGGGCAGCCGCGAGGCGAGAGCGGGTACGAAGCCGACGAGCAGGAAGGGCAATGCGAGACCGATGCCGAGCGCGAGGAATACCAGCAGCGCGACCAGCGACGAAGAAGAGAACGCGAATGCGAGCGCCGATCCCATGAACGGTGCCGTGCACGGACTTGCGACGACGACCGCGAGCACGCCAGTGAAGAAATCGCCGGCCGTGCCGCTGCGGTTGCTCAGGCCCTGGCCGACACCGGCAAGGCCGGCGCCGATATTGAACACACCCGACAGGCTCAGTCCGATCGCGAACAGGATGTAGACGAGCACGGCGACGAACACCGGCTGCTGCAACTGGAAGCCCCAGCCGAGGGCCTGTCCGGCTGCGCGAAGCCCGATTACGGCAAGGCCGATCGTCGCAAACGCGGCGAGCACGCCGGCGGTATAGGCGAGCGCGTGCTTGCGCGCCTTCTCGTGGCTTTCGCCGCTCTGCGCGAGACCGAGCACTTTCAGCGAAAGGATCGGCAATACACATGGCATCAGGTTGAGGATCAGGCCACCGAGCAGCGCCAGCACGAGTGCGCCGAGGATGCCCGCGCCGCTGGGTGCCGGCGGCGTGCTGCGCAACGCATTTTCGTCCACGGCGGGTTGCGCGCTGGACGCAGCAGGCGGACTCGCGCTTGTCGCCGGCAAGACGAACGACGCGTTCGCGGCGGCGAGTTCCTTTGCTGTTGCAGCAGGCATGGCGATGCTGACGTCGCGCTGCATGACCGGATAGCAGATGCCGTTTTCCAGGCACCCCTGATATTCGGAATGCAGCTTGATCGTCTGTGGCGCACCGCTTTCACGCGCGAGCGCGATCGGCAGTTCGACCTGATCGAAGTAGACAGTGACCGTGCCGAAGTGTTCGTCGGTATGCGGCACACCGCGAGGCCATTGTGGCGCGCCGAGCTTGATGCCGCTGCGGTTGTCGTTTCCCTCTGCGAGCGCCACCGAACTCTTGTCGCGGTACAGGTAGTAACCCTTGGGCATTGTCCAGCGCGCGAGGATCGCGGTCGGGCTTTGCGCAATCGCCTCGAAAACGAACGCCTGTTCCGGTGGCAGCGGTGCGTTGTCCTGCGCGCCGGGCGCGTTGTTGCCACCGAGATTGATCAACGGCGCAGTCGTCGGCATGCTGGCGGGAGCCGCCTTGGCCGTTGCGTTTGTGGGAGCGGCTTCAGCCGCGATGTTCTTCTGGCTGTCCATCGTCACCAATGCTGCGTCGCCGACGCCGAGCATCAGCGTGGTCGGGCTTGGCGGATAACAGATCTTCGGATCCGTTTCGTGGCAACCCTGCACGGTGAGCGTGAACGCAACGGTCTTTGCGCTTGCATCGGCCAGCGTGTAATGCAGCACCGCGTCGATCGTGTGGTGATAAACCTCGACGTCGCCGAGAAACTCGTCCTTCTTCTTCTCGCCTGCGGGCAGGTCGAGGGTGCCGAGCACCAGTCCTTCCTGCGCCGCCTTGGCCTTGATGCGTCCGCGATAGAGGTAGTAGTCGCTCGCGATGGTCCAGTGCAGTGCGATCTTGCCGGGCTCGTTGATGCGCGCGCTGAGCTTGAACGCCTCCTCGACGGGCAGCAGGGTCGGCTCCGCGGCTGCACCCGGGTTGTCAGCGCCCGCGTTGTCGACTCCGTGGTCATCCGTCGTTTGCGCCTGCGCGGCACCGGCAAACAGGGAAAGGGCGATGAGGCCGGCGAACAACGTGCGCATGAGGTGAAACTCCGGGAGGCTCGGGGCAATGCGGTAAGGACCGCGTTTGGACCGCATCGCTTGCACGACGTTCATTGGGTCTCGGACTCCACCCAATGCAGGTAGCGATCGAGGCCGTCGACGACGTCGAGTGCAATCAGTTCGGGCAGCTCGTACGGATGCAGCTCCGGCAGGCGCGATTTCAGCGCATCGAAGCGCGCGCGCGTGGTCTTGATCACCAGCAGTACTTCGCTGTCCGTGTGCAATGCACCTTGCCAGCGATACGTCGAACCGACACCCGGAATCGTCTGCACGCAGGCCGCAAGGTGCTCATCGACCAGCTGGCGCGCGATGCGCGTTGCCGTTTCGGCGTCGGGACAGCTGCATTGGGCGACGAGGACGGGCATGGCGGGCGACGCATGGAGCGAGCCCGCAATCATCGCACAGAGGCGCCGATGCGGCGGACGCCGGAATGCCGGCACTGCCGCGCGGATGCATTCAGGGCATTCCTTCGAAGCCGTTCGCGAATATCGCGTCATTGGCGGCCAATTCGCAGGTCGGTGGATTGACCGACTCGAACAGCGCGCGCGTTGCCCATTCGGGGTGATCGACAAACGGATTGCGGTTGCCCTGGAAGCTGTAGATCACTTCGTCGCGCGCACGTTCCGCATCATCCGGTGGGTCGTCCTGGCTCCACGCGAGCAGGTCGGTCAGCAGGCCCATGTACGCCGGTTGCGTGTAGTCGTTCCTGCCGACGATCAGAGCGCGGTTGTCGGTGAGTTCCAGTTCCGGCTCGATCTGGCCGCT
>JBDSBK010000277.1:0-4604 GCA_039921645.1 Dokdonella sp. | reverse complement strand
GACTCGCCAGTCGGATACTTCGCTCATCCCATCTATTCGCTCATCCCATCTAGCTGCTCGAGATTCGCTCGCGCCAACGCCGCGCCTTCTCGCGCAGCTCAACCATATCGAGATCCACCAGCACGCGCTCGCGCAACTTGCGCTGGCCGGCAATCCACACATCGGTGACCTGATGGCGACCGACGGCGTAGATCAGTTGCGAGATCACGTTGTACATCGGCTGCGTTTCGATGTCGTCGAGACGGATCGCGCAAAGGTCGGCCTGCTTGCCGACTTCGATCGAGCCGATGCGTTCGCTCCAGCCGAGCGCCTGCGCGCCGCCCAGCGTCGCGATATGCAGGGTGCTAGCCGCATCGAGCGCGCTCGCGTCTTCTGCGACCGCTTTTGCCAGCAGCGCTGCCGTGCGCATCTCGCCGAACATGTCGAGGTCGTTGTTGCTGGCACAGCCGTCGGTGCCGAGTGCGAGCTTGACGCCGGCGCGACGCAATTTCTCGACCGGGCAGAATCCGGAGGCGAGCTTGAGGTTCGATTCGGGGCAATGCACGACCGCAACGCCGGCTTCAGCGCACGCCGCGATCTCGGCGTCGGTCAACTGCGTCATGTGCACGGCGATCAGGTGGTCGTTGACGAGACCGAGCGACTGCATGCGCGCGAACGGGCGTGCGCCGCGCTCGCGCCTCGCTTCCTCGACTTCATGTGCGGTCTCGTGCAGGTGCAGGTGCACCGGCAGATCGAGCTGGTCGGACAGCATGCGGATGCGTTCGAAGCTTTCGTCGGCGACCGTGTAAGGCGCATGCGGCGCGAAACTCGTGCCGAGCAGCGGCTCGTCGCGGAATTCGTCGTGGACCGCGAGGCCTTTGTCGAAATATTCGTCGCGACTCGACGCCCACGCACTCGGAAATTCGATGACCGGCAGGCCGACCATCGCGCGGAAACCGAGACGGCGATAGGTTGCAGCTTGGATATCCGGAAAAAAGTAGTTTTCGTTGCAGCAGGTGGTGCCGCCGCGCAGCATCTCGGCAATCGCAAGCTCGATGCCATCGCGTACGAACTCCGGCCCGATCGCCTTCGCCTCGGCCGGCCAGATGTGTTCCTGCAGCCAGCGCATCAGTGGCAGGTCGTCGGCCAGACCGCGCATCAGGGTCATGGGGTTGTGCGTGTGCGCGTTGATCAGGCCCGGGATCAGCGCGTGCTCGCCGAGCTCGATACGCTCGCGCGGCGCGTAGCGCGCATGCGCCTCGGCGACCGGCAGGATCGCGACGATGCAGTCCGCGTCGACTGCGACCGCATGGCCTTCGTGCACGACACCGCGCGGCTCGACCGGTACGAGCCAGCGGGGTTCGATCAGGAGGTCGATCGGGACCAGCGAATCCGCCATATCGTCGTCATTCCGGCGCAGGCCGGAATCCAATTGATTGCAAGGTTGGAGAACTGGTCCCGACTTGCGCCGGAACGATGCATTCGCGACGGATTTCGCCAGACGAAATCCGCTGTCGGATTCGCCGCGAATCCATCACTTGACGCGTGACATGTACTCGCCCGAGCGGGTATCGACCTTGATCTTCTCGCCCTGGTTCACGAACAACGGTACGCGCACCACCGCTCCGGTCTCTAGCTTGGCCGGCTTGCCGCCACCACCGGAGGTATCGCCGCGCACGCCCGGATCGGTCTCGGCGATTTCGAGTTCGACGAAGATCGGCGCCGTCACCACCAGCGGTGCGCCGTTCCACAGCGTCATGATGCAAACCTCATTGCCCTTCAGCCACGGTGCTGCATCCGCCATCGCGCTCTTGTCGGCGGCGACCTGCTCGTGCGTCGCCGGATCCATGAAATGCCAGAACTCACCGTCGGAGTAGAGAAATTCCATGTCGGTGTCCATCACGTCCGCCGACTCCAGCACGTCGGTCGACTTCATCGTGACTTCCTGCGTACGTCCGTTCTTGAGGTTGCGGAACTTCACACGGGTGAACGACTGACCCTTGCCGGGCTTGACGTACTCGGTGTCCGTGATCGTGCACGGATGGCCGTCGACGATGATCTTCTGGCCGTTCTTGACGTCGTTCATGCCATAACTGGCCATCTGAAACTCCCGTTTTTCATTGAGTGGTGCGGCCACCGGAGGCCGCTGGTTCGAATGGGCGCGCCATCACAATCAAAAAGCCGCTTGGCGAAAGCGGCTAGAATGGCGGATTCCCGCGGCCGAACGCATCCGACCTGGTCCGCCAATGATACAAGCTAACCGCATTCCGGCGCAGCCCGTGCGCTGGCAGCAGCTATGGCGCGAGGCAATCAGCGATCCGCACGAACTGCTGCGCGTGCTCGATCTGTCTGACAACGCAGCGGACCTGCTGCCGGCCTCCGACACCGGATTCGCGCTGCGCGTGCCGCGCGGTTTCGTCGCGCGCATGCGCCGCGGCGACCTGAATGACCCGCTGTTGCGCCAGGTATTGCCGCTCGCCTCGGAATTGATCGAGGTCCCGGGCTTCACGCGCGATGCAGTCGGCGACCGCGATGCGCGCGCAGCCAACGGCGTACTGCACAAATACGACGGTCGCGCATTGCTGGTAGCGACCGGTTCCTGCGCCGTGCATTGCCGGTACTGCTTCCGCAGGCACTTTCCGTATGCGGACGAGACAGCTGCCGCGAATCGCTGGGAGGAAGCCGTCGCCCATCTGCGCAGCGACGACTCCATCAACGAAGTGATCCTGTCCGGCGGCGATCCGCTGTCGCTATCGACATCCAAGCTGGCCGAACTCACAGACGCACTGGTGACGATCCCTCACGTCAGGCGATTGCGCATCCATACCCGCCTGCCCGTCGTACTTCCGGAGCGTGTCGACGAGCAATTCCTGGCGTGGATCGATGCCCTTCCCCTTCAGCGCATCGTCGTACTGCACGCGAATCATCCGAACGAAATAGATGCGTCCGTAACCTCCGCCTGTGCGGGATTGCGGGAGGCTGGCGTGACGTTGCTGAACCAGGCTGTCTTGCTGCGCGGGGTGAATGACGATGCTGCGACGCTGGCAGCGCTGTCCGAACGACTGTTCGATGCGGGTGTGCTGCCGTACTACCTGCACCAGCTCGACCGCGTTGCCGGGACGGCGCACTTCGAGGTCGACGACATGCAGGCGGCAATCCTGCTGGATGCGCTGCGCGCACGTCTGCCCGGCTATCTGGTACCAAGGCTGGTCCGCGAGGTCGCCGGCGCACCTTCAAAGCTTCCCTTGCAGCCCGGGTAACCCAGGCATCCGGTGAACCAACGCCCAATGACCCATGGAAATAAGCGATCGAATCCGGTACATATCGATTGCAACCAGTGCCGTGATCGACGCTCGCCCCGCGGTCCCGACGCTCGATGACCTGCTGACCCACCCAGGCCCGCAACCGAGGCCGCCGAATTCGCGATGGACCGCCCGAAGATCCGCTGGATTTTTCCACCCAAGACAACCCTGACCTGACCCGATGAGCCGAGCCGACAACATCATCAAACTGCTCCTGATCGACGATTCCGCCGAGGACGCAGAGCAGACCATCAGCATCCTGCGCAACGGCGGCATTGCAGTGCGCCCCGCGCGCGCGACGACCGAAACCGAACTCGAAGCAGCACTGGAACAACAAACACCTGACCTGATCCTCGCCGACCTTGCATGCAAGGAGCTGAAGCTCACGCAGATCCGCGATGCCGCGGCGCGCGGGGGACGCGACATCGCACTGGTCGCCTGCGGTCGCGGACTTTCCGAGGATGCGATCGTGACCGCGTTCCGCGATGGTGCGCGCGCCTTGGCCCTGCGCGGCTCGCACGAGCATGTACAGATGGTGGTCAAACGCGAATTCGAGGCGCTGACGACGCGCCGCAGCGTACGACGTCTCGAAGCTTCCCTGCGCGAATCCGAACGTCGTTGCGACGCGTTGCTCGACTCGTCGCGCGATCCGATCGCCTTCGTGCACGAAGGCATGCATGTGCGCGCGAACAAGGCGTATCTCGAGATGTTCGGTTTCGACGACTTCGAGGATGTCGAAGGCATGTCGATCCTCGACATGATCGCGCCGAATGACGCGGACGATTTCAAGACCCTGCTGAAGCGCTTGTCCAAGGGCGACAAGCCGCCGCAACGCCTCAACCTGAAAGCCAAGCGCAGCGACGAAACCACGTTCGATGCGACGATGGAATTCACCGAAGCCAGTTACGAGGGTGAACCCTGCCAGCAGATCACATTCCGCTTGCAGACTGTCGATGCGAACCTGGCGCAGGAACTGGATTCGCTGCGCTCGAAGGATCTGGTCACAGATCTCTACAATCGTCAGTACCTGATGACGCAGATCGAACAGGGCGTCGCCCAGGCCGCGAACGGCAAGGGCGACCAGGCCCTGCTGCTGATCGAACCTGATGACTTCAAGCAGGTGCTGGACACGGTCGGGCTCGGCAATGCCGACGTGCTTCTGGGTGATCTGGCAACCCTGCTGCGCCGCCATCTGAGCGATGCCGATTGCGCTGGCCGTGTTGGCGAGCACACGTTCGGCATCCTCGTCGCCGGGCGCACCAGCGAAGCGACCAAGCAACTGGCCGAAACGCTGCGCAACGCATTCAGCGAACGCATCTTCGA
>JBDSBK010000276.1:0-5481 GCA_039921645.1 Dokdonella sp. | reverse complement strand
GGAGTCAGTGCGGCCGGCCGGCCGTTCGTGATTCTGCGCTGGCGCGATGGCGAAACTTCGTAGCTCAATCGTGAATCCGACCCTCGACAGACAACTTGCGCGTCTGCGGACGCGCCTTGCCAAGACGCCACTACCGGGCTTTTTCGCCTGGTGGGGCACCCAGTTGCTTGGCTGCCTTCCGGCACGCTGGCGCACTGTGTTGGCCGAACGTTCCGAATCGCTGGTGCTCGACCTGCGCAGTGACGAGATCATCGTGTGGCGCGAGCGCGGCGAGGCGATGAGCGAATATGCGCGCATCCGGCGCGATCTGCCGCCCGAGGCGCAGACCGCAGAATTTCAGCGTCTGCGCACGGCGATAGACGATCCGATGGTGCAGACAGTGTTCTGCATTCCCGCCGAACGCGTGCTTACCCGCACGCTCAGCCTGCCGGTCGCAGCGGAAGAGAATCTGCGCCAGGTTCTGAGTTTCGAGATGGACCGGCAGACGCCGTTCAAGGCCGATCAGGTTTACTTCGACAGCCGCGTGCTCGGGCACGATCCCAGCGGTCGCAACGCGCAAGTGGAGCTCGTGCTCATCCCCCGGGGCCAGCTCGACCAGGAGCTCGCCGCATTGCCTGCAGCGGCGGCGGATCTCGATGGCGTCGACAGCTGGCGCAGCACGCCTGGCGGTGGGCGGCGACATACCAATCTGCTGCCGCCCGAGCGGCGTGCCCGCAGGCGGAATCTGCGTCTGCCGATCAATCTCGGCCTTGCCGCGCTCGCATTGATCCTGCTCGTCATGGTGATGGACGAATCGCTCACTAATCGCGCGATCGCAGTCGAATCCATGCGCGCAGAAGTTGAAAAAGCGAATACAGAAGCGAAGCAGGTTGCGGCGCTCAGGAAGACGCTCGCGGATTCGATCTCCGGCGCCAATTTCCTGACCGAGCGCAAGCGAAAGGGGCCGTTGATGGTGGCCCTCATCGACGACCTCAGCAAGCGGCTTCCCGATGACACGTATCTTGAACGCCTGCAGATCGAGAACAAACAGGTGCAGCTGCAGGGGCAGGCGCGCGAGGCGGCCAAGCTCATCGCATTGCTCGGCGCATCGCCATGCCTGGGCAATCCCGGTTTCCAAGGCCAAGTGCAGCCGGATCCGCGCACGAGCAAGGAACGCTTCCAGATCAATGCCGACCTGAAGGAGTGCAGCCCGACTTCGGATGCGAAGTCCGCAGCACCTGTGCCTGTTGCGAAGGTCGCCGACGGCAAGCCGGCGGATTCGATCAAGACCGATACGACAAAGAAGGATGCGCCGAGGGCAGACGCGGTCAAGTCGTCGACGGAAGCGCCCAGGACGGCCCCCGCGCCGAAGCCGCTGCTAGACATGCGTGGAACGCCGGCTGCGGACCGTTCGCCATCGGGTGCGAGTGCCGTCAAGCCGGCTCCGAAGCAGGATGCGGAGGCCAAACATGGCGACAAGTAGATTCCAGCCAAAGGATGGGCGCTTGCTCTCCGTCGTTCTTTTGCTGATCGTGTTGATGCTGGTGTATCTCGTCGGGATCCATTGGTGGTTTGTTGCGCCGCAGATGGAGCTTTCGAGCGAAATGCAGGATCTGCGCGAGCAGCAGTTGCGCTATCGCCAGACAACGGCCGAGAAGCCGGAGATCGACAGGCGCCTCGCTGAGGTCAAGGCGTATGAGCAGGGGAACCAGGCTTTTCTGCCCGAGACCGATGCGAACGCGGCGTCTGCGGCGCTGATCCAGCGTTTGACCCAGGCAATGAACGGGAAGGGCGAGAAGCATTGCCAGAACGTCGGCACGCAGAGTTATACCGGCAGCGAGGAAGAGCTGTACAAACGCGTCACCGTGCAGGCACGGCTGAAATGCGATCTCGAACCTCTGGCGGCGATTCTCTACGATCTCGAAAACGGCAAGCCGTACCTGTTCGTCGACCAGGTCATGATCTACAAGCAGCAGAGTTACACGCCGCCGGGTGCGAAGGTTGCGCCGGTTCCGCTCGACGTGCGCTTCAACCTTTCGGGCTATTTGCGCCAGCCGGGTAAGGTCAAATGAACGTCAAAGCAGCGCGACTTGCGACCAAGGGGCTCGCCGGAATCTGCGGCTTGTTGCTGCTGTTCCTGATTGTTCAGTACGTCGGATATGGACGCGGCTATCGCTGGGCGCCCGATGTCGAAGACGACGCTGGCAAGACGACGTTCGGCACGATCGACAGCAAGCCGGTCAGTCTTCCGCCTGCATCATCGTTTGCGGATATACAGGGACGTCCATTGTTCAATGAGGACCGCAAGCCGGGGCCGGCTGATGCGAGCGACGGCGACGCTGTGGCGCCTCCGAGCCCGCTCAACATCGCCCTGACCGGCGTGATCCTCGACGATGCCCACCACGTGCGCATTGCCATGCTGCAGGACAAGACGCGGAACCAAGCGGTTGCGTTGAAGGTCGGAATGCCACTGGAAGGCGATCAGGCCAGTTGGACGCTGATCGAAGTCAAGCCGCGCGGCGCCGTATTCCGCAGCGCTGCCAACGAAACCAGCGAAGTCGAGCTCGAAACCGCGATAACGGCAGCCCCTGCTCGTCCGGGAGCGCGTCCTGCCAATCCGGCGCAAAGCATGGCTCCAGCGGGCGCACCGCCCGGAAGCAAGGGCCAGGACGCAAGCGCCGATCTAGCACGCCGTATTGAAGACCGTCGCAAGCAAATGCGTGAAGATGCCGAGCGCCTGCGTAATGGCGGCACCGAAAAACCTGCGACACCGAAGAAGTGATGGAGTAGCCACGTGCGATCGAGATTGACCACCCTTTTGATTGCCTTCGGCATTGCGCTGCTGGCTGGTTGCGCCACCAACGCGACCAAGGACCCACGTGCCCCCGACAGCGACATCCTGACGGCGGACACGATTCTCAAGCCGGCACCGCCGATCGAGACCCACGACGGTGCGAGCGGCATTTCGGTTTCGCCGAATGCGAACGCGCATCGGCCACCGCCGAAACCAGAAATCGAAGCGGGTACCGGAAAATTCTTCAAGCAGCAGCCTGCCGCCTCTACAGGCAGCGGTGGCGAAGGGCAGGTCACGTTCAACTTCGAGAACCAGCCGATCCAGGCCGTAGTGAAGGCGATTCTTGGCGACATGCTCGAGGAGAACTACACGATCGCGCCGAACGTCGGCGGCAATGTTACGTATTCGACATCGCGTCCGATCCGTCGCGAAGACGCAATGCCGGTACTGGAAATGCTGTTGTCGTGGACCGGGAACGCGCTGGTACGCGAGGGCGGCCGCTATACGGTGTTGCAGAGCAAGGAGGCGATTGCCGGCAAGCTGACCCCACGCATCACCGCGAGCCAGCAACCCGGCTACGCGCTGCGAATCTTCCCGCTCAAGTACATCTCGGCGAGCGAGACCGCCAAGCTCTTGAAGCCGTATGCGAAGGCCGATGCATTCGTCAGCATCGACCCCAACCGCAGCCTGCTCGTGCTTGCCGGCACGCCATCGGAACTGGACAACTACCAGCGCACGATCGACACCTTCGACATCGACTGGATGAAGGGCATGTCGATCGGCGTGTTCACCATGCAGCATGTTGAAGTCGGCAAGTTGATGCCGGATCTTGAAAAGATCTTCGGCACCGCGGGAGAATCACCGTTGGCGGGAATGTTCCGCTTCATGCCGATCGAGCAAACGAATGCGATCGTCGTGATCACGCCCCAGCCGGCATATCTGAAAGAAGCCGAAGAATGGCTGACGCGGCTCGACCGCGGTGGCGCGGAAAATTCGACGCAGCTTTACGTCTACAACGTCAAGAATCTCAAGGCTGCTGATCTGGCCGACTATCTCAACGATATTTTCCTCGGCACCGCTGGCGGCAGCTCGCGGCGCAGCAGTACCTCCGGCAAGGTTGGTCAGGGGTTGAGGCCGATAACGATTGGCGGTCTAGGCGGCAGTGGCGGCGGCGGCAGTTCGTCTATGAACTACAAGAGCTCATTGCGCACTCCATCGACGCAGGAAAAGACCGCGACGCCGGCACCCGCGAATGCGGCGGCGGCGGCGGGAAGCAAAGAAAGCGACATCCGCATCTCCGCGATCGAGGAAAACAACCAGCTGATGATCATGGCGACGCCGTACGAATGGGACAACATCGTATCGGCAATTCACAAGCTCGATACGATCCCTCTTCAGGTCCAGATAGAAGTACGCATTCTTGAGGTTAGCCTGACAGGGGATCTCAACCTCGGCGTGCAGTGGTATCTGGCAGGGTTGATCGGAACGGGCGCGGGTTCGGCGCAAGCCAACGGCCAGTATCCGTATTCCTATCCGCCGGGAAGCGGACCAACTTTTACAGGGAATTCGCATGATCGGCACCGCACGTCTCTCGGTGCCACGGGTGCCGTCGGAGATCCGAGCAAGGGTGGTTTTTTCTACTCGTTCCTCAACAAAAACTTTGAAGTGGCCATCAATGCGCTGGAAACGTCCGGCGTCGCGAAAACCCTTTCCGCTCCCTCGTTGGTTGTAGCCAACAATCAGGAAGCCAGCATCAATGTAGGCCAACAGATTCCCATTGTGCAGACCTTCTACAATGGTCTTGGGGCCGTCAATACGGGCACCGGAGTCAACAGTGGTCTGAACTCCGGTGTCGGTACAACCGGATCCGTGCAATATTTGAATACGGGCGTACAGCTTTCGGTGACGCCGCGAGTGAATCCGGGCGGCTTGGTTTATCTTGATGTGCAACAAGAAGTCAGCAATCCCGGCACGCCCTCGACTACGGGTGGCAATCCGCCCATAAATCAACGCCAGATCCAAACTCAGGTAGCGGTGCAGAGCGGCGAAACTGTGCTCCTTGGCGGGTTGATTTCGGAGAACAAACAAAATGGGGCGACGGGTCTTCCGTTTCTCGCTCGAATTCCCGGACTGCGTAATTTGTTTGGAAGTACGACGGATCACCGTGACCGTACGGAATTGATCGTACTGATTACCCCGCGTGTAGTTTCCAGCGTTGACGAGACCCGCCAGATGACGCTGGACTACAGTCGCCAATTCGAATCGCTCGCTCCATTGCGCGCCAAGGGACAACCCATCTCAAATCCGCCGCCGCCACCACCGCCTGCGCCAGCGGACACCTATCCCGTTCCCGAAAATTCGAAATCGCAAGAGGATTCAGCGCGTGACCACTAATTTTCTGAAATCCGCCATTGCAGTCGCGCTCGCGGTGCTTTTGCTTGGCGTCGTCGGCTGCGCCGACAAGAGGAATCCCGACAATATCGATCGCCGCGCAGTCGAACGCTGGAATTTCCTGATCGCGCATCAGGCGGAGAAGGCGTATGACTATCTGACGCCGGGCTTCCGCGCGACGCAAACCCGCGAGGATTACGCGGCGGCGATGAACAATCGGCCGTTGCAATGGAAGTCGGCCAAGTTCAAGCACAAGGAATGTGACGCGGATCGCTGCCAAGTCGATATCGATGTGAGTTACTTGCTCGTCATGCCGG
>JBDSBK010000275.1:0-9394 GCA_039921645.1 Dokdonella sp. | reverse complement strand
TCGAACGGCCTGCTTTCCGCGCCCAGGACATCGATCTGCTCGCCGACGGTCTGCATTACGAAACGCGGATTGCCGAGCGCGAATTGCTCGCGACCCGAGCGTGCAATACGCACGACTTTTTCAACGGCTTGATCTGGCTGCGCCATCCCGTGCTGAAACGTGCGTTGAACTCTCGCCAGGTGGCGGACATCCGCGTGGTCGGCCCGAAGCAGCGCACGCGAGGGCAGTGCGCACTTACCCATTTCGACGAAGCCGGTGCGATCGTTTGGCTGGCCGACCCGGAATTGTTGCCGATGTGGGACGCACACGATTGGGCAGGATTGTTCCTGCGCGAACGCGCAGCGTGGGGCGACCGAATCGCAGTGACGGTGTTTGGTCATGCGTTGATCGAACATGTGTGGACCGGCAGTCCGCTGTCGACCGCCAAAGCGGTGGTGGTGCGTGTGCCTGCGTCGGCGTTGGCGGGCCTTTGCGAAGGCGAGGGCAGTATCGTTCGATGCTGGCCGGCAGCTGAGGCCGCGGTGGCGCGTGCCATCGAATCGGGCGAATTGCTGACGGATCCGCAGGAGTCGCGACCGCTGCCCCTCGCGGGAATTCCCGGCTGGCACGGCGCCAATACGATGGCCGCGTTTTACCGCGACGCCCCCTGTTTTCGGCCGCTGCGTGCCGGACGCTGCTATCCACCGCCATTTGCGCTTTGGTCATCGCGGTAGACGCGGTTCCGGCGCATGCGATCGGGTTTGCAGGTTTCGGGAACTTTCCGTGAACTTTGCGGTAATCTTTCCGACGCTTCGAGGTTTCCTCGCCGACGCGTGACGACCGGCGGCAACAACGGACCGGCATCGCTGTGCGGAACCCGAGCGCCCCAACGCAAGAACCCGACCCGTACGGCCACGGCCGGCGGGATTTCGTGCATGTCGAGAAGGTGCATAGACGACGATGATCGAAACACGGCAGATCACCAAACGCTACGGCGACTTTACCGCCGTCGACGCGATCACTTTCAGGGTCGAGCCCGGACAGGTGCTGGGCTTCCTCGGTCCCAACGGCGCCGGCAAGTCGACGACGATGAAGATGCTCGCGGGCTTTCTCAGTCCCACGTCCGGCAGCGCGACGGTGGCCGGCTTCGACATCGAGACGCAGCCCCTCGAGGCGAAACGTGCGCTCGGGTACCTCCCGGAGGGCGCACCGAGCTATGGCGAGATGAGCGTGCGCGAATTCCTCGACTTCATCGCCGACGTGCGCGAACTGAAAGGCGACCTGCGCGAGAAGCGACTCGACGATGCGGTCGAGCGCCTGCATCTTGATCGCGTGCTCGAACAACCGATCGACACCTTGTCCAAGGGCTTCAAGCGTCGGGTAGGCCTCGCGGGTGCGATCCTGCACGATCCGAAGGTGCTGATTCTCGACGAGCCGACCGACGGTCTCGATCCGAACCAGAAACAGGAAGTGCGCACGCTGATCAATTCGATGGCGCGCGACAAGACCATCATCATCTCGACGCACATGCTCGAGGAAGTCCATGCGGTGTGCGATCGCGCGATCATCATTGCGAGTGGGCGCATCCTGGCGGATGCGACGCCGAGCGAGCTCGAAGCCCGTTCGCGCTATCACCAGGCGGTTTCACTGACCGCGCCGAACGTGAAGGAAGCGCGGGACGCGTTGTCCAGGGTCGCGGACGTCGCATCCATCGAGGTCGATCCGCAGGACGGTCGCATCACCGCGTTCCCGAAGCCCGGCCGCTCGATCTTCGTGGCAGTCGGCGATGCATTGAAGGCGCAGGGCGTCGTGGTAAGCGAGCTTGCGCTCGAAGCTGGGCGGCTCGACGAAGTATTCCGCACGATCACCCAGGGTGCGGCCGGCAAGGAGGCACGCACATGAAGAGGACATTGTGGGAGCGGCCTCAGCCGCGATGCTCGTTTGTCGTGACCTGCATGGAGTTCTGCGCATGAGCGGCACCGCCACCATCTTCAAGCGCGAATTGCGCAGCTATTTCGCGACACCCGTCGCCTACGTCTTCATCGTGATCTTCCTGCTGCTGTCGGGCGCGTTCACGTTCTATCTCGGCAATTTCTACGAGCGCGGCCAGGCCGACCTGCAGCCGTTCTTCAATTTCCATCCATGGTTGTATCTGTTCCTCGTGCCGGCGGTGTCGATGCGATTGTGGGCCGAGGAACGCAAGAGCGGCACGATCGAATTGCTGCTGACCTTGCCGGTCACGATGTGGCAGGCGGTGTTCGGCAAGTTCCTCGCGGCGTGGGCGTTCATTGCGATCGCGCTGGTGCTCACATTCCCGATCTGGTTGACGGTCAACTATCTCGGCAGCCCGGACAACGGCGTGGTCTTCGCGAGTTATCTCGGCTCGCTGCTGATGGCCGGCGCGTTCCTGGCAATCGGCTCGTGCATCTCGGCATCGACGCGCAACCAGGTCGTCGCGTTCATTCTGACCGTGGTGACTTGCTTCCTGCTGCTGCTTGCAGGGTTTCCGCTGGTGCTCGACTTCTTCCGCGCCATTGCGCCGCAAGGCGTCGTCGATGCGGTTGCGGGCCTGAGCTTCCTCACGCATTTCTCGTCGATCAGCAAGGGCGTGATCGACCTGCGTGACCTGATTTATTTCGTATTGATGATCGGCGCGTGGCTGTACGCGACTGCCGTGGTCATCGATCTCAAGAAAGCGGCCTGAGGAGGGATCCCGATGACATTCAATCGCAAAGCCCTTTCGGGTACCGCACTGCTGGTGCTGGCGGTGTTGTTCGTCGCCGTCATGCTGCTCGTCAACGTCGTGTTCCGCGGCGCGCGTGCGGATTTGACGCAGAGCCGGCTGTACACCCTGTCGGCAGGCACGAAGAACATCCTCCGGTCGATCGACGAGCCGATCAACCTGTACCTGTTCTACTCGGACAAAGGCACGCAGGATCTTCCTCAGCTGCGCACGTATTTCACGCAGGTGCGTGAAATGCTCGGCGAGATGTCGTCGCGCTCGGGCGGCAAGCTCAAACTCGACGTCATCGACCCGTTACCGTTCTCCGAAGACGAGGATCGCGCTACCGCTTTTGGTCTGCAGTCGGTGCCGGTTTCTGCGGCGGGCGCCAAGGTGTTCTTTGGTCTCGCCGGAACGAATTCGACCAACGGCCAGTCGGTGATCCCGTTCCTGCAGCCGGACAAGGAGGCGTTCCTCGAGTACGACGTGGCCAAGTTGATCCATGAGCTGCAGACCCCGAAGAAACCTGCGGTCGGCCTGCTTTCCAGCTTGCCGATCGCGGCCGACTTCGACCCTGCAACGCGCCAGATGCGCGAAGCGTGGGCGGTGGATCAGCAGTGGGCGCAGATGTTCGACCTGCGCAAGATCGACCCCGCCACGCTGAAGGCGATCGACAAGGACATCGACGTGCTCGTTGTCGTGCAGCCGAAGCAGCTCAGCGACGATGCGCAATACGCGATCGACCAGTTCGTGTTGCGCGGCGGGCATCTGCTCGCTTTCGTCGACCCGGATGCGGACATGGAGCAGGCCGGTGGCGATCCGAACAATCCGATGGCCGCGATGATGGCGGACAAGTCGTCGGATCTGCCGAAGCTGTTCAAGGCCTGGGGTGTCGAATACGACCCGCACAAGGTCGTGATCGATCGTGCGCGCGCGGCAGCGATCAGCGCCGGCGAGGGCCAGCCGCCGGTGCGTCATCCGGGCATCCTTGGATTGACTCAGGCCGAACTCAATCACGACGACGTCGTCACCGCGAACCTGGAAAGCGTCAATGTGTGGACGGCGGGTTTCTTCGATCTCGCCCAGGACGCGAAGGACGTCAAACTCACGCCGCTGATCCAGACCACCTCGGATGCATCGAGCGTGAGCAGCGATCGCCTGCGCATGCTGCAGGACCCCACCTCGCTGCTGGCTGGCTACAAGCCCGCCGGTGCGCCGTTCGTGATTGCCGCGCGCCTGACCGGCAAGTTCAAGACCGCGTTCCCGGAGCGCAAGGAAGCCGGTGCGTTGAGTGAGTCGAAGGATGCGAACGGTCAGATCGTGCTCGTCGCCGACACCGACATCCTCAGCGATCGCCTGTGGGTGCAGATCCGTCCGTTCTTCGGACAGAAGGTCATGAATGCGTTCGCGAACAACGGCGACTTCGCGGTCAACACGCTGGACAACATGGCCGGGTCGAGCGACCTCATTTCGATCCGCGGACGCGCTATCTCGCAGCGACCGTTCACGACCGTCGAGGCGCTCAAGCGCACGGCCGACGAGCGCTTCCGTGCGAAGGAGCAGGAACTGCAGAAGGAACTGTCCGACACCGAGCGCAAGCTGACCGAGCTGCAGAGTGCGAAAACGAAGGACCAGGCGCAGATTCTCTCGCCCGAGCAGAAATCCGAGCTGGACAACTTCCTCAAGCGCAAGCTCGAGATCCGCAAGGAACTGCGCCAGGTGCGACGCCAGCTCGACGCCGAGATCGAAACGCTCGGCACCAAGCTCAAGCTCATCAACATCCTGCTGATACCGCTGTTGCTCACGTTCGCTGCACTCGCGTTCGCATGGTGGCGCGGGCAGCGCCGCCGTGCGGCACAGGGAGGCCACGCATGAACCAGAAGACCTTGATCGGGCTTGCCGCCGCGGCCGTCGTCGCGATCGTTGCAGCGATTGTGTTCAATCACGCGAACGAACCGCGTAGCGAGAACGGCGCGGTCGCCTCGACATATGTCGCGCCAGAACTGCACGATCACGTCAACGACGTGAGCAAGCTCGTCGTGACGGGTGCCGAAGGCAAGACGCTGGCGACGCTGGAGCGCGATCCCAACGGCTGGCGTCTGAAGGAAAAAGGCGGCTATGCCGTCGATACGGGCAAGTTGCGCGAATTTCTGCTCAAGCTCGCCGATGCGAAGAACGTCGAAGCGAAAACCTCGAACAAGGAAAAATACGCGACGCTCGGCGTCGAAGATGTCGATGCGAAGGACGCGAAAGGGCTGCAGATCGAACTGGCCGGACTCGCGCAGCCGTTCAAGCTGATCGTCGGCAACACCAATACGCGAGGTGGCGGTACGTTCGTGCGCCGCTTGGGCGATGCGCAGAGCTGGTTGGCGTCCGGGGTGCTGACGGTCGAGAAGAGTGCGGCGGACTGGTTGAAGAAGGACCTGGTCGACATTGCTGCAACGCGCGTTGCATCGGTCGCCGTCACGCATGCGGATGGCAAGGTCGTGCGCGTCGCCAAAGATGCCGAAGCCGATGCGAATTTCAAGCTGGCCGATGTGCCGAAAGGTCGCGAGGCTGGCGCGGAATTCGCGCTCAACGGTCTGGCCGCGACCCTGGCGGGCTTGCGCTTCGACGATGTGGTGCCCGCGAAGGACGCAACGGCGGACGTCAAGGCGTTGAAAGCGCATTACGCGATGTTCGACGGCATGGTGGTCGACGCGACCGCGTGGGAAAAGGATGGCAAGGACTACGCGCAATTTGTCGCATCGCTCGATGTCGCCCAGGCGGGCAAAGGGGTCGCCGCCGCCCAGGCGAAAGCAAAATCCGAATTCGAAGCCGCGACCGTCGCAAAGCCCGAAACGGCGAAGGATGCCAAAGTCGTCGACGAGCCGATCAAGCCGCTCGCTGTGAGCGATCCCGCCAAGGATCGCGAGGATCGGCTCGCTGCGCTCAACAAGGAAGTGGCCGAGCTCAACGCGCGCTTCAGCGGTTGGACGTACGTGTTGCCCGCATACAAATACGCGGGCATCAACAAGTCGATCGACGATCTCCTGAAGCCGCTGGAAGAAAAGAAACCCGCCGAGCCGGCAGTGAAAAAACCCGTTGCGAAGACGGGCAAGGCCGGCTAGCGCTCATGCGCCTTCCGCAGGAGCCGGAGGCGCCCTTGCGCATGTCTGTCGCTCGCTGGGCGGTCTTTGCTGCGGCGATCTCGGGCGCCATCGCGGTAGCGCTTGGCGCATTCGGTGCGCATGCACTGCGTGGCGTCATCGACGAACGTGCGCTGTCGATCTGGCATACCGCCGTTGAATATCAGTTCTGGCATGCGCTTGCGCTGCTGGCGGTCGGCTTGCTCGCGCGCGAGCGCACCACCGCCGTGTTGCGCTGCTCCGCATTCGCGTTTGTCATCGGCAGCGTGCTGTTCTGCGCGAGCCTCTATGCGCTGTCACTCGGAGCGGTGCGCTGGGTCGGCGCGATCACGCCGCTGGGCGGAGTCGCTTTCATCGTTGGTTGGCTTGCGATCGCGTTGCACGCGTGGCGCGAAGCCAGGTGAACGATCGCGAATCGAACATCGAACGAATCGGTGTGCGATTTATCTCTCTCGCAAGCTGACGCCCGCAGCACGCGCGCGTGCGACGCGCAAGAACTCTCGCGGCGGACGTTACGAAGACGTAGCCCGCATGCGGTATCCGGGGTGCCAGCACCAGTGCCACGGCTCGTATGCGATGCGATGCGGATTGCCGCGCGGGTACGAGAGCGCAAAGCCGAACTGTGTTGCCTGCGCGCACAACCACGCGAATGCCGGGGATTGTTCGAACGTTTCTTCGAGTGGCGGGTAACCGGGTGTGCTCACGTCGATGGCACGGCCACTGTGATGTTCGCTGTATCCGGGCGCCGCGCTGACACGCAGGATCTCGTCGATCGACTGGCCGCGTTCGAGTTTTCGCCTGAGTATTCCCAACTGATATTCGGCCGAACGGAACGCGGACACGAGTTGCAGTTCGATTGCATCGGCCGCGGCGGCCATGCGCATGCGCTCGAAGGCGCGCGCAGCGCGCGGCACGAGCCATTGCACGCGCGAATGGATATCCTCGCCGATGCTTGCGAGCGTTCGCGGTTCGCGCACGATGGGCAGGCCACGCGCTCGACCATAGTCGGCCGCAACGCCGAGCGCGTGCGCTTCGCGCAGGATCGCTCGACGTTGCTGCGCATCGCAGCGTGCAGGCGGCTCGGACGTTGCCATGTTCAAGCAACCCATCTGCCGATCACTGCGGGCCACTGTCGTTCCGTCACGATTTCGGAACGTTCAGCGGCTTGACGTAGAAACCCGCAATGCGCCCGTCGCTGCCACACGCGACCTGCGCGTACAGATTGGCTTTCTCGAACAGCAGCGGGATCGTCACGGCGATGTAGCCATTGCTCTTGGCCAGGTGCGTCTGTCCACGTGCGGTCAGCCCGCCGAATTTTTCCAGCGATTCCCAGGTCTGCTTGAACTTTGCCGGCGGAAGCGACGTGTGCATCTTCGCGTCGAAGTCCTTGGTCGCACTCGCGTAGTCGGCTTTCTGCGCAGCGTCTAGCAGAGCCGTCGCGCGCGCCTCGCATGCAGAAGCGAGGCGGCGCTCGCTTTCGTCCGGGGTTGGTGCAAGCAACGGCGGCACGCCCGCCGAACTTGCTTCCGGCTTGGTCGCGGTGTTCGTTGCTGGCGCCGTTTCGGGTTGCGCGGGTGCCACTTCCTTTTCCCTGGGTGCGTCGGATGGCGCAGGTGTTGCCGGTACTTCCGTCGCAGCGTCCTGTGTGGTCGCATCCGTTGAAGTGGCCGTATTGGACGCGGCATCTTTTGCGCGTGCCATCGCATCGACGTCGATGGCGTCGGGCGCCGCCGCCGCGGCCTCCTGCGCCGGGGCAGCTGCGGGTTTGTGTTTTTTCTGTGCGGCGTGCGCTTGAGTCGCTCCGATCAGCAAGGCCAGGGCCAGCATTCGAATCAGCATGTGATCGTCTCCATGAAGGTGTCGCGCACGCTAGCACGACTGTCTGTATTGCAGCTGAGTGGCAGCTCGGTTACGCCATCATCAACGGAGCCACCGCATGAAGTACAAGATCTGCGCAGAAGTGCGCGAGCATCGCGTGTTCAAGGCCGCACTTCCAGTACAGCCAGCCGAATACGAGCCCGCCGATTGCGTTGTAGACGATGACGCGCGCGACGATCGAGGCCGTCATTGGCGCGAATTGCGCAGCCAGCGGCAGATGGCCGACGCCAAACAGCACGCTCGTCGTCATGATGGCGATGACCATCAGCCATGCGCGCGGCGCGCCGCCTGTCATGCGCGCGATCAGCCAGGCGAGGCTGCCCATCGCGAATACGCGCAGTTCCGTTTCCTCGACGATGCCTCCGTACGGTGAGGCCAGCAGGCCTTTCCAGGCGGCGGGTTCATGCACGGCGGTCGAGTTTGCGATCGGAGCGCCGAAGAGCGCAACGGCAGCGAGAATCACGCATGCAGCGACTGCGCCCAGCACGACCGCGGAAAACCAATTCGACGTGGTTGGTCGTTCTCGCGCGTACACGAGTGCCGCGAGCCATGGAGCGCCGAGCCCAAGCGTTGCGCCGAGTTTTAGCCCGGCCCAACCGAGCAGGAAACACGCAACGCCCGTCTGCAGCGAGCCGATGGCAACGAGGACGCCGCGCGAAATTCGTGCCGTCGCCAGCAGATCGGGGCGCACGCCAAGCACATAGGGGAACACGAGTGCGGCGGCAATCGTGCCAGCGATGCCGAGCACTACGGCGATGCGCAGCTGCGGCAGCGAACCGTTCACGCCGATTTGTCTTCGATGGGTTTCGGTTTCTGCGGCAGCTTCAGGCGACCGCTTTTCTGCAGCGCCTCGCGCAGCACATATTCGATCTGCGCATTGAGCGAACGCAGCTCGTCGTTCGACCAACGCTGCATCGCATCCAGCACCGGCGCACTGATGCGCAGCGGATAGGCTTTCTTCTCCGTCACGATGTCAGCCGGTGTACAGACTTCCGGTATTCACGACCGGCTGCGTACCGCGTTCGCCGCAAAGCACGACGAGCAGGTTGCTGACCATCGCTGCCTTGCGTTCGTTGTCGAGCTCGACCACGCCACGCTTGCCCAATTCGGTCAATGCCATCTCGACCATGCTCACGGCGCCTTCGACGATGCGCGTGCGTGCGGCGATGATGGCGCTCGCTTGCTGCCGTTGCAGCATCGCCTGGGCGATTTCCTGCGCGTAGGCGAGATGGCTGATGCGTGACTCGACGACTTTCACGCCGGCCTTGCCGAGGCGCTGCTGGATCTCGTCGCGCAAATGCGAGTTGACGACATCGCCATGACTGCGCAGCGAGGGCTCCTTGGTGTCGTGCGAGTCGTAGGGATAACTTTGCGCCATCTGGCGCAGTGCGGATTCCGACTGGATCTGTACGTAATTTTCGTAGTCATCGACACAGAACACCGCTTCGGCGGTGTCGACGACCTGCCACACCACGACGGCGGCGATCTCGATCGGGTTGCCGTCGCTGTCATTGACCTTGAGCTTGCTCGACTCGAAGTTGCGCGCGCGCAGGGAAATCGGACGCTTCGCGTAGAACGGATTGGTCCAGCGCAGCCCTTCGTCACGCACGGTGCCGGAATAGCGTCCGAACAGCTGCAGCACCTGGCCCTGATTCGGCTGGACCTGGAAGAAGCCCTTGCCGAGAAA
>JBDSBK010000274.1:0-2700 GCA_039921645.1 Dokdonella sp. | reverse complement strand
GGGTGCGACATCATCTCGTGATAGAGGAAGTTGTCGCGCGTCGACACCATCGTGCAGCCGTCGATGATCATGAGCTTGCCCCAGTCGGTCGTGTCGTAGATCTCGATCGACTGGTAGGGCGTCTGCTCGGCGTGAAGCTTTTCCTTGATGCGCAGGCCGAACGACGAACCGGAACGGGCGTGCTGTTCGGTGAACCAGCGCGGCTCGGTCGTGGACGGGTCGGTGGCGGACTGCTCGGGCGCGGACATTGATGCTTCCTGCGATTCGTTGTGGGCTGAATGGATGACGCGAATGCAATTGTAGCCGGTCCATGTGGCGCCGACATACGCAGAACGCAACACCTCGCTACACTAGGGGGCTTGGATTGCAGACACGGAGCATCGAGGTGACCGAGCAGCGCTGGACCGCCGAAGAGGCGCGCCATACCTGGGCCGTTCCGCATTGGAGCGAGGGGTATTTCGACGTGGTCGGCGCCGATCTGGTGGCGCGTCCGCGCGGAGCAGGTGGGCCGACGCTGTCGCTCCCGGCGATCGTCGAAGCCGCACGCGCGCAGGGCTCGCGCCTGCCTTTGCTGGTGCGTTTTGCGGACATCCTCACCGATCGTCGCGCGCGCCTGCAGCGTGCGTTCGCGAAGGCGATGACCGACTGGGACTACGCCGGCGGTTACACGTTGATCTATCCGATCAAGGTGAACCAGCAGAACCAGGTCGCGGGAGAGCTCGCTGCGTCGGCGGCACCTGGCTTTGGTCTCGAAGCCGGTTCAAAGCCGGAATTGATGGCGGTGCTTGCATTGGCGCGACCTGGCAGCACGGTGATCTGCAACGGCTACAAGGATCGCGAATACATCCGGCTCGCGCTGATCGGGCGCCGGCTTGGACTCGACATCTTCATCGTGATCGAGAAGCCGTCCGAGCTGCGCTACGTGATCGAGGAAGCCGCCGCGCTCGGCGTCGAGCCACTGCTCGGCGTGCGCATGCGCCTCAAGAGTCTCGGCGCGGGCAAGTGGCAGAACTCCGGTGGCGACAAGGCGAAATTCGGTCTCACGCCGCGCCAGCTGCTCACGCTTCTGGACGAGCTCAAGGTCGCCAATCTCTCGCACACGCTCAAGCTGCTGCATTTCCACATGGGCTCGCAGATGTCGAACGTGCGTGACATCGCCAACGGCATGCGCGAGGCGGTGCGTTATTTCGTCGAGCTGTCGCGCATGGGGCTCCCGATCACGCACATGGATGTGGGTGGCGGCCTCGGCGTCGACTACGAAGGCACCCGCTCGCGTTCGGATTGCTCGATCAACTACGGTCTCGACGAATACGCGTCGGCCGTCGTCGGCGCGCTCGCCGAAGCCTGCACCGCGCACGGATTGAAGGCGCCGCACGTGCTGACCGAATCGGGTCGCGCGCTGACGGCGCATCATGCGGTGCTCATCGTCAACGTCAGCGAAATCGAGGAAGCACCGCGCGGCGCGGTGCCACCGCCGCGTGTCGATGAGCCGACGGTGCTGCGACGCCTGCGCGAGACGTATGCGGAAATGGATCAACGTCCACCGACCGAGCTCTATCACGAGGCGCAGTACCAGCTTGCCGAAGGGTATTCGCTGTACGCGCTCGGCCAGTTGTCACTCGCCGATCGCGCCGAACTCGACGACCTTTACTACGCTGTCGTCAATGCGGTGCGTTCGCGCCTGAAGCCCGACGAACGCGTGCATCGCCAGGTACTCGATGATCTGAACCAGACGCTCGTCGACAAGTACTTCGTGAATTTCTCGGTGTTCGAGTCCGCGCCGGATATCTGGGCGATCGACCAGGTGTTCCCGATCGTGCCGATCGCGCATCTGGATCGCGCGCCGGATCGCCGCGGCGTGATCGCGGATCTGACCTGCGATTCGGACGGCCGCATCGATCACTACGTCGACGCCGACGGCATCGACGTGAGCCTGCCCCTGCACGCATTGCGCGAGGGCGAGTCGTATCTGCTCGGACTGTTCATGGTCGGTGCGTACCAGGAAACCCTGGGCGACATCCACAACCTGTTCGGCGACACCGATGCGGTCAACGTGAAGCTGACCGACGGCGGTTATGAGTTCACGCATTGTCGCCGCGGCGACAGCACCGACCTCATGCTCGACTACGTCGGTTACGACCTTGCTGCGCTACGTGCTTCCTACCGCGACAAGATCATCGCGGCGCGCGTCGATGCGGTCGAAGCACAGAAGCTGGAAGCGGCGCTGGAAAAGGGTTTGACGGGCTACACGTACCTCGCCGAATCCGCGTAGCGCTTGCGCATCCTCGTACCGTCATGCGAATGCACGCATGACGCCCGCGACGACAGAAGTACGTGCAAATTGAACGGCCATGAACGAGCAATCATCAATGAGTGAACTGAAAGTCGGCTTTGTCGGACTCGGCGCCATGGGTCTCCCGATGGCGGGTCATCTCGCACGCGCGGGATTGCTAGCGGCGGTCTGGAACCGCTCGCACGACAAGGCCGTCGCGGCAGCGCAAGAGTTCAAGGTCGCAGCACCGGCGACCGCAGCGGCCCTGGCTCCGCTGTGCAATCTGATCGCGCTATGCGTACCGGCCGACGCCGACGTGCTCGATCTCGCGCGCGAGATTGCCGCGCATGCGCACCCGGGCACGATCGTCATCGATCACTCGACGGTATCCTCGGTCACGGCGCAATCGGCGCATGCGATCCTCGCTG
>JBDSBK010000273.1:0-2653 GCA_039921645.1 Dokdonella sp. | reverse complement strand
CCGGCATGACGAGCAAGTAACTCACATCGATATCGACTTGGCAGCGATCCGCGTCACATTCCTTGTGCTTGAACTTGGCCGACTTCCATTGCAACGGCCGATTGTTCATCGCCGCCGCGTAATCCTCTCGGGTCTGCGTCGCGCGAAAGCCCGGCGTCAGATAGTCATACGCCTTCTCCGCCTGATGTGCGATCAGGAAATTCCAGCGCTCGACCGCGCGGCGATCGATATTGTCGGGATTCGTCTTGTCCGCGCAGCCGGCAAGCCCCAACAGCAGCACTGCTAGCGCGACCGCGATGGCGGATTTCAGGAAATTAGTGGTCACGCGGTGAACCCTCTTGCGATTTCAAAGTTTCGGGAACGGGATAAGTGTCCGCTGGCGCAGGTGGTGGTAGCGACGGCGGATTCGAGATCGACTGACCCTTTGCGCGCAATGGCACCAGGGATTCGAACTGACGGGCGTAATCCGCCGTCATCTGTCGGGTTTCATCGACACTGGAAACGACACGGGGCGTAATCAGTACGATCAGCTCGGTGCGATCGCGATGGTCCGTCGTATTGCCGAATAAATTGCGCAGGCCGGGTACGCGCGAAAGAAAGGGGAGGCCGGTAGCCGCATTATTTTTGTTTTCGGAAATCAAGCCCCCCAAAAGCACGGTCTCGCCACTCTGGACGGCGACTTGGGTCTGTATCTGGCGTTGATTGATCGGCGGATTTCCGCCATCCGTCGAAGGCGTGCCCGGATTGCTTACTTCCTGTTGCACGTCGAGATACACGAGACCACCGGGATTCACTCGCGGCGTTACTGACAATTGCACGCCCGTGTTGAGGTACTGCACTGAACCCGTCGTGCCGACATTCGAGTTCAGCCCTGTATTGGTGCCGGTGGGGTTTGTATTGATCGCACCAAGTCCGTTATAGAACGTCTGCACGATGGGAATCTGCTGGCCGACGTTGATGCTCGCTTCCTGATTGTTCGCGACAACCAGCGAGGGTGCCGACAGCGTCTTCGCTACGCCAGATGTCTCCAGCGCATTGATCGCCACTTCGAAATTCTTGTTGAGGAACGAATAGAAAAACCCACCCAGCGTCGGCGTCGTACCCTGCTTTATCGCCCCTAGTGATGTGCGATGGCGATCACGCGAATTACCGGTGAAGTCAGGGTACCTGTACTGGCCGTTTGCCTGGGCAGAACCTGGGGCCGTGCCGATCAGACCGGCCAGGTACCACTGCACGCCAAGATTGAGATCGCCGGTGAGGCTGACCTCGAGGATTCTCACTTCGATCTGCACCTGCAACGGAATCACGTCGAGCTTGCGAATCGCCGACTGGATGTTGTCCCATTCGTACGGCGTCGCCATGATCATCAGCTGATTGTTTTCCTCGATCGCCGAGATGCGGATGTCGCTCTCCTTGCTCCCAGATGCCGCGGTCGCAGGTGTCGGCGTAGCGGCTGTCTTCTCCTGGGTCGACGGCGTGCGCAAAGAATTCTTGTAGCTCATGGATGAACCACCACTGCCACCGAGCCCACCTATCGTGATCGGCCTCAGTCCTTGACCAACCTTGCCTGACGTGCTGCTGCGACGCGAACCACCGCCAGCGTTGCCGAGAAATATGTCATTCAGGTAATCGGTCAAATCCGACGCCTTGAGATTCTTGACGTTGTAGACGTAAAGCTGGGTCGAATTTTCCGCGCCGCCGCGATCGAGCCGATTCAGCCATTCCTCGGCTTCTTTCAGATATGCCGGCTGGGGCGTGATCACGACGATCGCATTCGTTTGCTCGATCGGCATGAAGCGGAACATTCCCGCCAACGGTGATTCTCCTGCGGTGCCGAAGATCTTTTCGAGATCCGGCATCAACTTGCCGACTTCAACATGCTGCATGGTGAACACGCCGATCGACATGCCCCTCATCCAGTCGATGTCGAAGGTGTCGATCGTGCGCTGGTAGTTGTCCAGTTCCGATGGCGTGCCGGCAAGCACGAGCAGGCTGCGGTTGGGGTCAATGCTGACGAATGCATCGGCCTTCGCATACGGCTTCAGGAGCTTGGCGGTCTCGCTCGCCGAGATGTACTTGAGCGGGAAGATTCGCAGCGCGTAGCCGGGTTGCTGGCTCGCGGTAATGCGTGGCGTCAGCTTGCCGGCAATGGCCTCCTTGCTCTGCAACACCGTATAGCGGCCGCCCTCGCGCACCAGCGCGTTCCCGGTCCACGACAACAGCATTTCCAGTACCGGCATTGCGTCTTCGCGACGGATCGGACGCGATGTCGAATACGTAACGTTGCCGCCGACGTTCGGCGCGATCGTGTAGTTCTCCTCGAGCATGTCGCCAAGAATCGCCTTCACTACGGCCTGGATCGGCTGGTTCTCGAAATTGAACGTGACCTGCCCTTCGCCGCCGCTGCCTGTAGAGGGGGCGGGCTGCTGCTTGAAGAATTTTCCGGGGCCCGCTTCGATTTCTGGTTTTGGCGGTGGCCGATGCGCGTTCGCATTCGGCGAAACCGAAATACCGCTCGCACCGTCGTGGGTCTCGATCGGTGGTGCCGGTTTGAGAATCGTGTCCGCGGTCAGGATGTCGCTGTCGGGGGCACGTGGGTCCTTGGTTGCGTTGGTGGCGCAACCAGCCAGCAGCGCAAAGCCGAAGGCCATCA
>JBDSBK010000272.1:0-4661 GCA_039921645.1 Dokdonella sp. | reverse complement strand
GGTCTTCCTCGCCTCGCGTGCATCCGACTACGTGCACGGCGCGGTGATTCCGGTCGATGGCGGCTGGCTCGCGCGGTAGGCTTCGGATGTCGAATCGACTTGCACTGGCCGCGCTGGCGCTCGTGCTAATCGATCTTGCGCCGTGCACTCGCGCGCAGTCGCTGCCGGCACCGTCGCTGCGCGTGTTCATCGCGGGCGATTCGACCGCCAGCGCGTATCCGCGCGAACGCTATCCACGCATGGGCTGGGGCCAGGTGATCGACCGCCTGTATGATCGCGGCGTCGAGGTGCGCAATCACGCGCAAAGCGGTCGCAGCGCGCGCAGTTTCATCGAGGAAGGCTGGCTCTACGGCATCGCGCGCGAGATCCGCGCCGGCGATGTACTGCTGATCCAGTTCGGCCACAACGACGAAAAACGCGAGGATCCGACGCGCTACGATGAGCCGCTGATCGCGTTTCCGCTGTGGTTGCGCCAGTACATCGATCTGGCGCGAGCAGCAGGCGCGCGTCCGGTGCTGATAACGCCGGTCGCGCGGCGCCATTTCCTCGATGGCAACGCAATCGATCAGCATGGCGCGTACGGCGAGGCGGTGCGTGCGCTGGCGTGGCGCGAACACGTGCAGCTGATCGACCTTGGCCGCGACAGCCTCGCCTGGCTGCAGTCGATCGGAGCGGATCTGTCGACGCGCTACTACCTGCACGTCGCGGCACAAGGCCTGCACGACGACACGCATTTCCAGGAGCGCGGCGCGCTGCAGGTCGCCTGCCTCGTGGCCGAGCGCCTCGATGCCATCGATGCGGATATCGCACGTCACCGCATCGACGACGTCGACTGCGCTGCGGCGCGCGGTCGACTGGCGACAGGACGAGGCGAAAACGTCGCGCCGCGATAGTGACGAATGTCGCAGCGCCGACACTCAGCGGCGCGGGCGCGGCGCCGGAAACACGATCTCGACGCGCAATCCCGGCGGCGTCTGCGCATCGGTCAGGATGACGCGCGCGTGATGCAGCTCGGCGATGCGCGCGACGATGGACAGGCCCAGGCCGCTGCCTTCACCGATGCCTTCATCGCCGCGCCGGAATCGATCGAGCATCGCCATTCGCTGTGCCGGGGCGATGCCGGGTCCGCTATCGCTGATCGCGACGAGCGTGCCGCCGTCGCGCGGCTCCAAACGAACCTGTATGCGTCCGCCTTGCATGCTGTAGCGGATCGCATTGTCGAGCAGGTTGCGCAGCAGCGTACGCACGCCCGGCTCCCAGCCGTCGACGGGACGCGTCAGCGCATCGGCTTCGAGCACGATCTCCAGATCCCTGTCGGCCGCCAGGGCGCCGAGATCCTGCAGTTCCTCTTCGACGCAGCTGCGCAGATCCACTTCCCGCATTTCATGCAACGGTGCGGCTGCGTCCCAGCGTGCGAGTTCGAGCATCTGCCCCACGATGCGATCGAGCCGCGCGATGCCGCGCTGCGCAAGCAACAGGGCCTGGTCGCGTGCTGGTGGCGACGCGGCGCGCATTGCGTTCTCCACGTGCACCAGCGCGCCGGCCAATGGCGTGCGCAGCTCGTGCGCCGCGTTGGCGGTGAACTGGCGCTCGTGTTGCAGTTGTGCGCGCAGTCGGCCGAGCAATCCGTTCAGTGCATAGACGACGGGTTCGATTTCGCGCGCCGAGTCGACGATGCCGACCGGATCGGTCTGTTGCGGTTGACGCTCGGCGAGTCGCTCGGCCAGCGCGCGCAGGGGATTGAGGCCGCGCCGCACCGACCAGCCGACGAGCAGGGCGAGCAACGGCAAGCCGATCAACAGCGGCGCAAGCGCCTCGACGGCGAGCGCGCGCGCGATCTCGCGGCGGCTGTCGTAGCGCTCGCCGACGCGTATCCACGTCTGATCCGCGCCGAGCAGGGTGAATACGCGCCAATGCCGGCCGTTGACGGGGATGTCGGTGAATCCCGCGGGCGCGGCATCGAGCGCAACGCCAGCGAGGTTTTCAGAATTGAGCAGCAGTTGATTGGATCGACTCCAGTACTGGAAGCCGATCTGTGTTTCGTACCGATGGCCGCGTACGGTCAACGGATGCTCGCCGTGCTCGCGGCGCCAGTTGGCGATCGCGATCGGCGCATTCGCACTCGGTGGCTGGCCGCCGATGTCGTCGACCAGCGCGCTGATCGTGCGTGCGTTCTGCGCCAGGCGAGCGTCGCTGAGTTCATCGACTTCTTCCATCATGAACACGTAGCTCAGCACGACCAGCGGCAGCAGCACGGCGCAGAGACTGACGAGCACCAATGTCGTGATGCGACCTTTCAACGATTGCATCATGGATCACCCGGAGTCTTGACCAGCAGATAGCCGAGACCACGCACGGTGCGGATCGCTTCGGCCGAGAGCTTTCGACGCAGCGCATGCACGTGCACTTCGAGCGCGTTGCTCTCCACGCCGTCGTTGCCGTACAAGGCCTGTTCCAGCGTCGCGCGCAGCACGACCCGGCCGGCGCGTTCGGCGAGCGCACGCAAGAGCAGGAACTCGCTGCGAGAAAGATCGAGGCGCTGGCCCGCATACACGCCTTCGAACGTGGTCGTATCCAGTGTCAGCGCGCCGGCTTCGACGAGGCCGTGAGCCAATCCATTCGCGCGCCGATGCAGGGCGCGCAGGCGTGCCGCGAGTTCGTCGAGATGGAAGGGCTTGACCAGGTAGTCGTCTGCGCCCGCATCGAGGCCGCCGATGCGATCGGCCACGGTGTCGCGCGCGGTGACGATGAGCACCGGCACACCGATGCCATCGCGGCGCATCGTGTTCAACACGTCGATGCCGTCGAGCGCATCGCCGTTCACGCGCGGCAGGCCGAGGTCGAGCACGACGACATCGAAGCGGCCGGCGCGCGCCGCAGCGAGCGCGGCCGCGCCATCGCGCACCCAGTCCGACGTGTGCGACCAGCGCGTCAATGCGATCTGGATGCCCTGGCCGAGCAAGGCGTCGTCTTCGACCACGAGTACATGCATGGGCAGACCTGCGCGGTCGATTCAAAGGATGCAGACTACGCGCTGCAGCTTAGGGGAACCTTAAATCGGCCGCCGGGCGAGCTTCGATTTTTCCGCCGACAGGGTCTGAGATGAGGCGTCGCCAAGGTCCGTACGTGGCGACGGTGCATTCCCGTAGCCAAGGTGTCACATAAATCAGGATACTGCGCGGCCCCCTCCGAGGAGATGTCCGCATGCGTCTGGTCGCGCCTTCCGTTCTCACTGCAAGCGTGATTGCCTGCCTCGGCGCCGCCGCTTGCTCGACGACCCTACCGCACGCGGATGCGCATGCAGAACGTGCGATCGCCGTACCCGCGATCCATCGTCCCGATGGCGAAACGCCCGCCTGGTGGTTCCTCAACGGCGCAGCGGCTGCGCACGCGAACGCTCCGGTGCGTGCGCACGCGAAGAACACCATCGTCTTCCTCGGCGACGGCATGAGCATCACCACGATCGCCGCCGCGCGCATCCTCGATGGCCAGCGCAAGGGCAGCTCGGGCGAGGAGAACCGCCTCAGCTTCGAAAACTTCCCGGCGACGGCGTTGAGCAAGGCCTACGAAACCGACTATCAGACGCCGGATTCGGCCGGCACGATGACCGCGATCATGAGCGGCGTGAAGACGCGCGCGGGTGTGATCGGCGTCGATCAGGTCGGCACGCGCGGTGACTGCAAGGCGAGCCAGGGCCACGAAGTCGTCAGCGCACTCGAGCTTGCCGCGGCCGCAGGTCAGGCGACCGGCGTCATAACCACCACGCGCATCACCCACGCGACGCCGGCGGCGACCTATGGCCACCTGCCCGAGCGCAACTGGGAATTCGACATGGAGATTCCAGAAAAGGAACGCGCGGCCGGCTGCACCGACTTCGCCCGCCAGCTGATCGATTTTTCGGTGGGTCATGGCATCGACGTCGCGTTCGGAGGCGGCCGCACCGAATTCATGCCGGCCGATCAACGCGATCCCGAATACGCCGGCAAACCCGGCAAGCGCCTCGACGGTCGCGACCTGGTTGCCGAATGGCAGCGCAAACCCGGTGCAGCTTACGTGTGGAACGCGAAGCAGTTCGCCGCAATCGACACCGCGCACACGCAGCACCTGCTTGGTCTGTTCGAACCGGAGCACATGAAATACGAGTACGAACGGCCGCAGGACCCGGCAGGGGAGCCGAGCTTGTCCGAGATGACGCGCGCTGCGCTGTCGGTGCTGCAGAAGAATCCGAACGGTTTTTTCCTGATGGTGGAAGGCGGCCGCATCGATCACGGCCATCACGCCGGCAACGCGTATCGCGCACTCACCGAAACCATCGAGTTCGCGCATGCGGTGCAGGTTGCGAACGAGATGACATCGGCCGACGACACGCTGATCCTCGTGACCGCCGACCACAGCCACACGCTCACGTTCGCCGGCTACGGCGTGCGCGGCAATCCCATCCTCGGCAAGATGCGCGGCTCCAGCGGCGAGGGTCCGCCGGGAAGCGAGTACGCGCGCGATGCGACCGGACTCACCTACGCGACGCTGAGTTACGCGAACGGCCCCGGCTACTCCGGCGCGAGCGAACGCCAGCCCGAAGGCGCGAAGCATTATCCGCATGATCCGACCGGATACTCGCGCGCCGAAAAGGGTCGGCCGAATCTGGAACACGTCGATACCGA